>CAMDHH010000007.1 GCA_945898065.1 Bifidobacterium breve | reverse complement strand
CTTCACTTTACCTAATTGATTTATACCTTACTTATCCCTTTGGATCAGTTGGAACTACAACTTCACCAGAAGCGATCTTTGCTGCATACTCATCAATCTTTGAAGTGAGGTCATCGATATATCCACCTGTGGTTGTATATCCAACGCCGCCTTCAGCAAATCCCCAGGTATTTACTCCTGCAGTTGCTGTTCCTGCAAGTACATTCTTAACGAATGCATTTACTCCTGTATCAACGCGCTTGAGCATTGATGTAAGGATTGTTGTTACGTAATCAGCATGTGCTGGGTAAGTTGCTTCATCTGCATCTACGCCGATTGACCACTTTCCGAGCTCAGAGGCAGCCTTGTGCATACCAGTTCCGGTTCCACCAGCTGCTGCATAAACAACATCTGCGCCGTTCTCGTACATACCCTTAGCAGCTTCGTATCCCTTTGCGGGATCGTTAAATCCTGAGAAGTCAGGGAAGTTGCTGATGTAGGTTGACTGAACCTTGATCTTTGGGTTTACAGCTTTAGCGCCTGCAATGAAGCCAGCTTCGAATTTAGCGATAAGTGGTGTATTTACTCCACCGATAAATCCAACGTTGTTTGACTTGCTCTTGAGAGCTGCTGCAACACCTACAAGGTATGAGCCTTCTTCTTCTTTGAAGACGATGCTATGTACGTTATCTAATGTCACAGATGAGTCGTCCACGATTCCCCATTGAATTTCAGGAAATTCTGGTGCAACTTTTGCAAGTGCAGCGGCATATGTAAAGCCAACTACAACGATTGGATTCGCACCCTTTTGTGCCATCAAACGAAGGCGCTCAGCGCGCTGATCATCTGTAGCTGTTGGATTATCTTGTGACTCAATGAGTTCAAGATTTGGATTTTCTGCAAGCAGTGGCTCTACACCAATGTATGCAAGCTGGTTAAAGCCTGGTACATCGCGTCCACCGAGGCTATAGGCAATTCCAATAGTGCCTTCAGCTGTTGATGCTGCATCTTCGCTATCGCTACCGCAACCGGTAACGACTGAAGCGGTTAGGGTTGCAGCTATTGCGATTGCTCCCCAACGGCCTAGAAGTTTTTTCTGCATTCGGTATTTCTCCTTTTGGTTATTTGAGTGATCACTCGTTTAGGACTGTAAATCTTTGATTTTATGATAATTCTTCAAAATCCACCTACGTGGAATTGTGAATTGTAGAGAGCGTATCTCTTGGGCTAGTGTTTCGTCTATGAACACAACGTATGTGTCTTTCGGAGACTAAAGTCGTGGTTGATACTTTGCGCGGTAATTTTCCAACAAATCTCCCGACAATTGTTGTTGTTGGTAGCACCATGATGGACATGATTACCTACATCGATAAAGTCCCTGAAAGCGGGGAGACTCTTATCGGTGATTCATTTGCTTTGGGTTTTGGTGGTAAAGGTGCAAATCAATCAGTTATGGCAAGTCGTATGGGTGCCAATGTTTATATGGTCAACACATTAGGTGATGATCTCTTTGGTGATTCAACTCTGAAAAATTTTCACGATCAAGGAATTGATACATCTTTTATAGAGCGCACAAAAGGTGCAAGTGGTGTTGCCCCAATATGGGTTGAGAAAGATGGATCAAATCGAATTATTTGTGTACCGGGTTCAAATAATTCTATGACTCCTGAGCAAGCAGTAAGAGCAATTGAATCGATTGACAATATAGATATCGTTATTGGCCAGTTAGAGATTCCGCAAGAAGTAACTGCTGCTGCCTTTCGTGCGGCCCAGAAAAAAGGAATCAGGACAATTCTAAATCCAGCACCCTTTGCTCCTTTATCTGCAGAGTTACTTGCAGCCAGTGATTGGATAGCACCAAATGAACATGAGTTTGCCGCTATGGATCCACAGAGGCGCTCACCTGATAGTGACGAAACAATTGGAGACTTAGCGAGATTACTCGGTAAGCGAATCCTGGTTACATTGGGCGAATTGGGTGCAGCATTTACAACAACAACGGGTGAAATTGTTCGAATCCCTTCACCAAAAGTAAATGCCATCGACACAACTGGTGCTGGAGATTCCTTTGTTGGTGCTTTCGCATATGGATTAGCAAGTGGAATGCCAGAAGAGTTAGCAGTAAAACTTGGCTGTGCTTGTGCATCCAAGAGTGTTACTCGTCGAGGAACTCAATCTTCCTATAGCTCTAAAGAAGAAGCACAAGAAATTATAAAAGCAGTAACTAGTTAGCCTTTTACTTGCAGGGCCTGCTTCTTTGCTGATGCGATTTGTTTAGCGTATTGCTCCAATAATTTACTTCTAATATCAATTGTAATTCCATCATCAGAAATTCCAAATCTATGACCATATATTCCTAAGCCCTCATCAATGATATCTAGGTACTGAGAGCCACTTACTGCAGCACTTGCAAGATTGAAAACAGCGGTATCGACTCTCTTCTCAATTCTGGCCAAAAGGAATTCTTTTGATTGCGGAGTTACTCGTAAAAATTGATCTGGTGTAACGCTTATCAGATAAGCCATTGGTGTGTTCTTTTTGCGATTCTTAGAAAGATTTTGTTTTGTGATTTCATCTAGTACATCCGTAGATGAGCCGCGAATTCCCAAATAAATTACATCAACGCCTGAATCAATAAGATCTTTTGCTGTTGCTGCATAATTTATATTTGCAAAAGCAATTGATGCCTTGACTGATTTTTTAGTATTTCTAACACCGACATTGAAGCCATTCCAGAAGAGTTTGCTCTGCTTCTCATTGACAATCATCGCTACTTTGCCGCTCTTGCTTGCAAGGGCAGCGGCAGCGCCAGCCAAATAGGCTCCTTGAGTTTCAGCAAAAACTATTGAAGTTACATTGAGGTGGGCAACACTTGCATCGTCAATGAGAATAAATTGTGTGTCGGGGTACTTTTTAGCACTTGCCTCTACTGCTAGTGCATAGTCACTTCCAATAGCAATAATTGGATTTGCACTCTTATCTACTAAGGATTGCAAACGTGTTTCACGATCACTCTGTGTACCCAATGTGACCGTAGATTCAAATTTAGCCTTCAACTCTTTTACTGCTCTATCCACTCCAGCACCTGCTGCATCATTGAATCCGCTATCCCCGCGTCCCCCTATGTCGTATGCGATTCCGATAAGTGGTGGGGTAGCTCCATGAGAAGGAAGTGCAAGCAGCGGTAGAGCCAAAGCGATGAGAAGGGTGAAGATGCGAAGCTTCTTCACTTCACTACTCCTAGATTTGCATAAGTTAAATCAACTGTTTTCGATGCTACAGAGTGAGCCTTAGCAGCGCCATCATGGAGAATTGAGAGCAAGTTTGATTCATCTTCGAGTAACTCGAGCGCACGTGCACGTATTGGCCTGAAATATTCAACAACGACATCAGCGACGGCTGCCTTGAAATCGCCATAGCCCTTTCCTTCAAAATCCTTCTCAATTGCTTGAATTGATTGGCCAGAGAGCGCACTATGAATAGTGAGGAGGTTGCTAATTCCTGGCTTTTCTTTTTCGTCAAAGCGCACTTCTCTACCAGCATCAGTTGTCGCACTCTTTATTTTCTTAGCATTGGACTCTGGCGTATCCATGATTTCAATTACGCCAGCTACGGAACCAGATGACTTACTCATTTTTGCAGTCGCATCTTGTAAATCATTTATCTTTGCTGCAGTCTTTAGAATATAGGCATCTGGAATTTGGAAGGTTTGGCCATACTTTGTATTGAATCGTTGCGCTAAGTCACGTGTGAGTTCGATATGTTGACGTTGATCTTCACCTACTGGAACGTAATCTGCTTGGTATAAAAGTATGTCAGCTGCTTGCAACATTGGGTAAGTAAAGAGACCAACAACTGTGCGATCTGAGCCATTCTTTGAAGATTTATCTTTGAACTGAGTCATACGGCTTGCTTCACCAAAACCGGTAAGGCATTCCATAATCCAACCAAGTTGATTGTGCGCAGGAACTTGAGATTGAATGAAGAGAGTTGATTTTTCAGGAGAGATTCCCAGCGCAATCAATTGCGCCGCAGAAGCTAATGTGCGCTTTCTAAACTGTGCGGGGTCTGTCTCGATTGTGAGTGCATGTAAATCCACGATGCAATAAAAAGCATCGTGGCCATTCTGAAGTTCGACCCATTGTTTGACCGCACCCAAATAGTTTCCGAGATGGAAAGAGTCACTAGTCGGTTGAATTCCCGAGAGCACTCTCTTCGCAGCTTTAGCGGTCATGGAGTGATTCTCGCATGCTTTATATAACTCTCGATATTAATAGGCGGCCAGCCCGCTTGCCTTCCATAGAAAGCACCGTGATGCGAATGCCATTGATGCTGGCGACATCACCTTCGCGAGGGATATGGCCGAGAAAATGCATTACAAATCCACTCGTAGTTTCATATGGTCCTTCAGGAATTTCTATACCTGAGTCATCGCGCAAATCATCTACAGATATAAGTCCATCTACCTCGAAATCCTCGGTCTGGGATTGTGTTGGTAATTCCTCTTTATATTCGTCATATTCATCACGAATATCGCCAATGAGAGATTCGACAAGATCTTCCAATGTAACAATTCCATCAGTGCCGCCATATTCATCGAGCACGATTGCTAAATGTTGGCGCTGATTGCGCATTTCAGTAAGTGCAGGCAAGACACCTTTTGTGCCAGGCAAATACATAATATTGCGTACAAGTTCTTGAATCTTCCCACCAGAAGTTGCTAGTGATGTGTCCAATAAATCTCGCACGTGAATAAAGCCAATTACTTCATCACTTGAGCCGCGTACAACAGGATAACGAGAATGTGCCTTTTCTACTGCAAGTGCAATTGCTTTAGATACAGTGAGTGAGCCATCCATAAAGTCAACTTCAGTACGGGGAACCATAAGTTCATGTACTTGGCGCTCAGATGCGTTAAATACTTCTTCTACAATGTCACGCTCTTCATCAGTAAGAGCGGCATGTCCAGCAACTAAATCAAGTAGCTCTTCTTCGGACATTGCAGTTCTTTGTTCTTTAGGATCAACACCAAATACCCGCACAACAAAGTCTGTCGATTTTGATAATAACCAAATAACAGGGCGGAACAATTTTGCCGTGAAGTCAATTGCGGCAGCGGAAGCGAGCGCAATCTCTTCAGTGCGAAAAAGTGCCAGACGCTTTGGAACGAGTTCACCAAATACAAGTGAGAAGTATGCGATCACTAATGTGACACCAACTAAAGAAATAGTTGTGCTCCACGATTCGCTAACTCCTCGATCTTCAAGCCATGGGATTATGTAAGTACCAAGCTTTTCTGCGCCGAGGGCTGCAGATAAGAAACCACACAATGTGACACCAACTTGAGCCGCCGCCAAGAATCGATTTGGATTTTGCACAAGAGCGGCCACACGTGCGCCACGTCGACCTTTAGTTGAGAGTTGGCGAATCTGGCTATCACGCAGCGATATCAGTGCGATTTCAGCTGCGACGAAGAAAGAGGCAAGGAGAATAAGCCCTGCAACGGTGGCGAGGTCGCCAACGAGTGATCCCAGCGAATGCGACTCCATTATTGCCCAAGTATAGGACTTCCCTTTTATGGGTGTTATGCCCTAGCCTTCCCTCACGCTCAAGGAACCCCTTGAACGCCTTAATCCTCGGACCGTCGGGCACGTACCTGCCCGGATAAGGAGATATAAAAATGGCATCAGTTGTATTCGAAGCCGCTACACGCATCTACCCAGGAACAACTGCACCTGCAGTCGACAAGCTCGACCTCACTGTCAATGATGGTGAA
Source organism: Bifidobacterium breve (assembly GCA_945898065.1). Classification (GTDB taxonomy): domain Bacteria; phylum Actinomycetota; class Actinomycetes; order Nanopelagicales; family Nanopelagicaceae; genus Planktophila. The sequence goes on along the minus strand of CAMDHH010000007.1, from coordinate 36,209 downwards.
TTTCTTGTGCTTGTTGGACCATCAGGTTGCGGTAAGTCAACATCACTTCGTATGTTGGCAGGACTTGAAGAGATCGATAACGGACGTATTTTAATCGGCGATCGTGATGTAACAAATGTTGCACCAAAAGATCGTGACATTGCAATGGTTTTCCAGTCATATGCGCTCTACCCACATATGACAGTTGCGGAGAACATGGGATTCGCTCTCAAAATTGCAGGAACACCAAAGGAAGAACGCAATCGTCGTGTTCTTGATGCTGCAAAGTTGCTCGACCTTGAGCCATACCTAGAGCGCAAGCCAAAAGCTCTATCAGGTGGACAACGTCAGCGCGTTGCTATGGGTCGCGCAATCGTTCGCGAGCCACAGGTATTCCTTATGGATGAACCACTATCAAACCTTGATGCGAAGTTGCGCGTAGCAACTCGTACACAAATTGCAGCGCTACAACGCCGCCTTGGTATCACAACTGTTTATGTAACTCACGACCAGGTTGAAGCTATGACCATGGGTGATCGCGTAGCAGTGTTGAAGGATGGACTTCTTCAGCAAGTTGATACTCCTCGTAATCTTTATGAAAATCCAGTAAATGCTTTCGTTGCAGGATTTATTGGATCACCAGCAATGAACTTGCTCAATGCTCCAGTTAGTGGCGGAAAAGCAATGCTTGGAGATCTAGCTGTTGCAGTTCCTGCAAGTGCTGGCGCTACTGTCACAGTTGGAATTCGTCCAGAAGGTTTCATACCAGCAACAACAGGCTTCCATGTACTTGTGGAAGTTGTTGAAGAGCTCGGTGCTGATGCATTCGTTTACGGAAAGCCTGCTGACGCAACAGTCAAGTTTGCTAATGCAACTGATGAAGGCGCTCAAGTAATTGTTCGCTGGGATCCAAAGAGCCCACCAAAGCCAGGACAAACAATTACTGTTGGTGTAAACCCAGCAATAATTCACCTCTTCAATTCAACAACTGGAGAGCGCATTAAGTAATTAGATTGTAGAAAATCCCCGCCGGGTAACTGGCGGGGATTTTTTTATGCCATTGCCTTCTTGAGATTCTCATCAATGGAGGCTAAGAAATCCTGGGTATTTTGCCAAGGAGCATCCTTTGAAATAAGGATTGCAAGATCCTTTGTCATCTTTCCAGACTCAACAGTTTCAATACATACTCGCTCAAGTGTTGAACAGAACTTTGCTAGCTCTGCATTGTTATCAAGTTTTGCACGGTGGGCTAATCCTTGAGTCCAGGCAAAGATGGATGCAATTGGATTTGTTGATGTTGCGCGCCCCGCTTGGTGCTCACGATAGTGACGTGTCACTGTTCCATGGGCTGCCTCTGATTCAACAATCTTTCCATCTGGTGTCATAAGAACTGATGTCATAAGTCCGAGTGAACCATAACCTTGTGCGACGGTATCTGATTGAACATCTCCATCGTAATTCTTACAAGCCCAGACGTAGCCACCTTCCCAGCGAAGTGCTGTTGCAACCATGTCATCAATCAAGCGGTGCTCATATGTAATTCCTGCTTTTTCAAAATCTGCCTTGAATTCTGCTTGATAAATTTCTTCGAAGATATCTTTGAAGCGGCCATCGTAGGCTTTGAGAATTGTGTTCTTTGTAGATAGAAATACAGGGTACTTACGGATAAGTCCATAGTTCATAGATGCGCGAGCAAAATCACGAATTGATGCATCGATGTTATACATACCCATTGCAATACCAGATGATGGGAAATCAAAGACATTGAACTCCATTGGCTTTGAACCATCTTCTGGAACGAAGGTCATTGTGAGCTTTCCAGCACTTGGGACAAGAAAATCTGTTGCGCGGTACTGATCACCAAATGCGTGACGACCGATAACGATTGGCTTTGTCCAGTGTGGAACTAAGCGTGGAACATTCTTAATGATGATTGGCTCACGGAAAATTACTCCGCCAAGAATATTGCGCACAGTTCCGTTAGGAGATTTCCACATCTTCTTGAGGCCAAATTCTTCTACACGTGCCTCATCTGGAGTAATAGTTGCGCACTTGACGCCAACGCCATGCTTTTGAATCGCATGGGCTGAATCAATAGTTACTTGATCATTGGTTGCATCGCGATTTTCCATACCTAAGTCGTAGTACTCAAGATTGACATCGAGGTAAGGCAAGATCAATGAATCTTTGATGAAGTGCCAAATAATGCGCGTCATCTCATCGCCATCTAGTTCAACAACTGTGCCTTCAACTTTAATCTTATTCATCTGAGTACTTGCTCCTTAGAGTGTTAGAACATCTGCTTGCTTAGCACGGACTGCTTCGGCAGCTGCCTTCAAAGCGCTGACTTCAGAATCAGTAAGTTTGCTTTCAACTACTTTCTTAATTCCCTCGCGACCAATCTCGGCTTCAACGCCAAGGTAGACACCAGAAATTCCATATTCACCATCGACCCATGCGCACACTGGCATTACTGCACCTGAATTTTCGATTACTGCTTTTGCCATGCGTGCTGCCGCTGCAGATGGTGCGTAATATGCAGATCCAGTTTTTAGAAGTGCAACAACTTCTGCGCCACCATTGCGAGTACGATCTACTAATTCATCAATCTCAGTCTGTGAAAGTAGCTCGCTCAGTGCCTTTCCATCGACGGTGCAACGGCTTGGAACTGGAACCATAGTGTCACCATGTGAACCAAGTGTGAGCGTCTTTACAGAAGCAACCTTTACGCCCAATTTTTCAGCAACAAAGTTAGTGAAGCGCGCTGTATCGAGCATTCCTGCCTGGCCCATCACACGATTCTTTGGAAAATTCGATGCAATTTGAGTAAGTGCTGTCATCTCATCGAGTGGATTAGATACAACGATAATGACTGCTTTAGGTGAATGTTTTGCAATGTTTTCAGCAACTCCACGAACAATTCCTGCATTGACGCCAATGAGATCCATGCGACTCATTCCTGGCTTGCGTGGAAGTCCAGCGGTAATGACAACTACATCTGAATTCGCTGTAGCTTCATAGCCAGCGCCTTCAGGAGTTGTTGTTGCGCCAATAATTTTTGTTTCAAATCCTTCGATTGAACGTGATTGATTCATATCGAGTGCCAAACCTTCTGGCTTTCCTTCGAGGATATCGGTAAGTACAACTGTGTCAAAGATGTTGTATTCAGCCAACCGAAGAGCAGTTGTTGATCCGTAAAATCCTGCACCTACAACTGTAACTTTTCCGCCCATGGCGTACTCCTTTGTCGTTTACAACTCTCTTGACGTCGAGGTAACTCTACCGTCCATGCGGTAGTGCTATTGCCAGAACAAAGAGTGCTACCGCAATGGCGGCAGGTAGGTAGAACTCGATCCTGCGTGAATTTCGTGCAGCAATTGCATGACCCAGTGTTCCACCACCGATAAGAAGTGACCCAGTTCTCACATAACCAAAGCTGCCAATAAGTACACCCAAACATATAAGGGAGTAACTACTGATTCGCAAGGTGCTTGAGATCAACTGCATGAATCAACCACATTTGTTAATAACATTGCACGTGTCATTGGACCAACTCCACCAGGCATCGGTGAAACAAAACCAGCAATTGCATATGCCTCTGGAGAAATATCTCCATTCAATCCTGAGTCACCGCGGCTGATTCCGACATCAATAAGAGTGGCTCCAGCTTTGATCATGTCAGCTTTTAGAAAATGTGTCTGGCCGATTGCTGCAACAACAATGTCAGCATTACGTGTGTGCTTTGCTAAATCTTTTGTACCTGTATGAGTGAGAGTAACTGTCGCATTTTCTGCGCGTCTTGTAAGTAAGAGCCCTAATGGACGGCCCACTGTGAGACCGCGCCCAATCACAGTAATTTCGGCTCCCTCAAGATTTATTTTGTAATGGCGAAGTAGTTCTACGATTGCACGTGGTGTGCAAGGAAGCGGTGCTTCATAACCAGCCACTAATCGTCCTAAATTCATTGGATGCAAGCCATCAGCATCTTTATTGGGATCAATTGCTTCTAAAACTTTCTGAGTATTGATGCCCTTTGGAAGCGGTAATTGAACAATATAACCAGTGCATTCTTTTGAGGAATTGAGATCTTTGACTGCTGCTAGAACATCGTTCTGCGTGGCACTTGCTGGAAGATCTATGCGTATTGATTTGATTCCAACTTCTTTGCAATCACTATGTTTGCCACCAACGTAGGAATGTGAACCGGGATCATCGCCAACAAGAATTGTGCCAAGACCAGGAATAATTCCTTTTTCTTTCAATGCTGCAACGCGCAGAGCAAGTTCTTGTTTTATTTGATTGGCTAATGCTTTGCCATCAAGAATCACTGCGCTCATGTTCGTATCCTATTAGGCGTGGGAGAAGTGTCTGGTACCCGTGAAAAACATCGCGATTCCCGCGCTTTGCGCTGCTGCAATTACTTCTTCATCTCGCACGCTGCCACCAGGCTGAACTACTGCGGTAATTCCTGCATCAATGAGAATCTGTAATCCATCGGCAAATGGAAAGAACGCGTCACTTGCAGCAACGCTTCCTTTTACTCGATCCCCTGCGCGATCAACTGCAAGTTTTGCGGAATCAACTCTATTGACTTGTCCCATACCGATACCAACTGAAGCAGTATCTTTTGCAAGCAAAATTGCATTGCTCTTCACGCTTCGAACACTGCGCCATGCAAATTCAAGATCTTTCATCATTTGAGTATCAACGCTCTGCCCGCTTACTTGCTTCCATTGCGATGGTGAATCACCTGCTGCATCTATGAGGTCAGTATTTTGTAATAACACTCCCCCGGAAACAGGGCGTATTTCTATTGGATTGATACCAGGAACTTCGCATTGCAAAATACGAATTGATGGCTTTTTGGAAAGAATTTCAAGGGCTTCTGGTTCATAGCCTGGAGCAATAATTACCTCTGTAAAAACTTGCGAGAGTGGCGTTGCCATTTCAACGGTAACGATTCGATTAGCTGCTACAACGCCGCCAAATGCTGAAACTGGGTCGCATTCGTGTGCATGTTGATAAGCAATGCCAACACCAAGTGCGCAGACTGCAATTCCGCAAGGATTAGCGTGCTTCATAATCGCAACTGCAGGATCGCGATGATCTAAGACTGCGCGCCATGCGGCATCAGCATCAGTGTAATTATTGAAAGACATCTCTTTGCCATGTAATTGCTTGGCACTAACAATTCCTGTAGGACCACCTGAATAAATGGCTGCGCTTTGATGTGGGTTCTCCCCATAGCGCAAAGTATTTTCGCGTTGCCAGATTCGTCCAAACCATTCTGGAAGTTCTTCTTCTCTGCCTAACCAATTAGCAATAGTGAGGTCATATTCTGCTGTTGTTCTAAATACATCTCTGGCTAATTCTTGACGCTCTTGCCCAGTAAAACCGCCTGCTTTGATAGCAGTTACAAGTAGGTCATATTGAGATGTATTACTGAGAACAGCAACGGAGCCATGATTTTTTGCCGCACCGCGCAGCATTGAAGGTCCACCAATATCAATTTGTTCTATGCATTCCGTAAAATCAGCACCTGATGCAATTGTTGCAGCAAAGGGATAAAGATTAATTATTACCAAATCAAAAGGTTCGATATCTAAATCTTTGATTGCTTGCATATGTTCTGGATTATTCTGATCGGCTAAAATTCCAGAGTGCACACGTGGGTGCAATGTCTTTACGCGTCCGCCCATGATCTCTGGAAATCCTGTATATGCGCTGACTTCTGTGACCGCTATTCCTGCATCCGCTAAATTCTTTGCAGTAGAGCCAGTAGAGAGAATCTCTACTCCAGCATCAGATAAAACTTTGCCAATTTCTACCAGTCTGGTTTTGTCATAGACGCTGATGAGCGCTCTACGGATTGCTTTGCGATCAGCCATGTCGTGACTCCAGAGTGGGTAATACTTCTTTTATGGCCGCAACAATGAGACCTCTTTCAACTTCCTTAATTCTCTCATGAAGAGATGCTTCATTATCTCCAGGCAATATTGAAACTCTTGCTTGCATGATTATCTTTCCAGTATCTATGCCTTGATCAACCCAATGAATTGTCGTACCAGTCTCTGATGCCCCTGCTGCTAATGCATCCCGTACTGCGTGAGCGCCGGGAAAGAGTGGCAGAAGTGCTGGGTGGCTGTTGATCGTAGGAAATGTTTGAACAAAATCTGGTGACAAAATCCGCATAAAGCCAGCGCTAATAACAAGATCAGGCTTGAGATTGTTTACACAATCAAGTATTTCTTTATCCCATACCTTTCGATCGCTCTTCATTTCAATGACATGCGTTGGAATAGCACTAGTGCGTGCACGTTCTAAAACACGAGCATCGGCTCGATCAGATACAACAGCAACTATCTGGCCACCAAGTTGTGGTTCATCGATTATCGCCTGCGCCAAACTTCCATTTCCTGATGCCAGGATTACAGCTCTTTTCACCGTTTCAAAGGATTCGATAATGAGATTCTTGGTATAAATATTGTCAATAATATTCCAAGCCCAAGTTCTGCTCCGATTAGTAATGGGAACTTCCACAGCGAGACTCCAACGGAATCTAAAATATTTGTAATGAGCGCTCCACTGCTAAAGAAAGCAAGAAGTAAAATCATTGCACACGAAAGAAAATAACTCTGCGTTAAAGTTCGAGTACTCAGTTGAATTGTCCATGTTGTCATAAGCGCACCGATAGCAATAATAATTATTACGAAAGAGAGGTGCCACATAGTTTTCTCCGCCGGCACAGCACCTAAAAGTGGGATCGCTGGAATCTCAAAGAGTCGATGACTCCAAGGTGCAACCAGAGTTCCTGAACCGATTGCAAATCCAGAGCCTGCTAAATATGAAAGTGTCGCAACTACTGCATTTGGAAGGTAAAGAATATTGATAAATAAAAGAAGAATTCCACCAAGAATTCCAGGTTGTAGAACTTGCGTGAGATTCTCCACCATTGATAAGTTTGCAAGAATAGCTATTCCGAAAATTATTGAACTTATTCCTATTAAGAGAGCAAGGACACGTGAACTAAAAAGAATTGCTTGAGAAATTACGAGTCGACGTCCGACGCTAAAAGTAGTCAAAGTTATAATTGGAAGAATAATAAGTGGGACTAAATACCATTGTGGTTGAACTGCATCAGTTCTACTCATATAAGCACAGAGCATCGCAATGAGTGTGTATTCCAGAATGTAGGCAATTCTGGCAAATGAAATTAGCGAGACATCGTCATCGAGCTTTTCCATACTTCGAGCAAAGCCACTGCGAATAGCAAATATTGGGAATATAAGTGCGCCTAATGGCAAATAAGAAAGTAATCCCGGTGTACCAGCTGGCGGTAATGAAAGCGTAAATGGCAAGTGATGTGCGCCTAGCCAAATCCACATTGCACCACGCATTGGATCTGTTGTATTTCCATTGACGCTTCCTGCAGTAGCCCATGCAATGAGGGAGAGAAAAGAGATTGGCAAAAGCACCAACGCAATACTGCGCACTACTTGACCTAAAGTGACGGCAAGTACGCGCTGAAACATTGTGCGCTAGCGCTCTAATATGGCGCGCATCAATTGCGCCGTTTCACTCGGAGTCTTACCAACCTTTACTCCCGCTGCCTCTAATGCATCTTGCTTTCCTTGCGCAGTTCCTGAAGAGCCAGAAACAATTGCACCAGCATGACCCATTGTCTTTCCTTCTGGGGCAGTAAATCCTGCAACATATCCAACTACGGGCTTTGTTACGTACTCACTGATAAATGCAGCTGCGCGCTCTTCGGCATCGCCACCAATTTCGCCAATCATAACAATTGCTTTTGTATCAGGATCATCTTGGAAGGCGCGAAGGCAATCGATATGTGTGGTTCCAATTACTGGATCTCCACCGATTCCAACTGCTGTACTAAATCCAATATCTCGAAGTTCATACATCATTTGGTATGTAAGAGTTCCTGATTTTGAAACTAAGCCAATAGGACCAGAGCCTGTGATATCTGCAGGGATAATTCCTACATTTGATTTACCAGGGCTAATAATTCCTGGGCAGTTAGGCCCAATAATTCGTGTCGTTCCTTTTGCAAGTGCGTGTGCATAAAAACTTGCAGAATCGTGTACTGGAATTCCTTCAGTGATAACTACGACAAGTGGCGTTGCGGCATCAATTGCTTCAATGACTGCAGCCTTTGCAAACTTTGGAGGAACAAATACCACTGAAACATTTGCTTTAGTTGCAGCAATTGCCTCTGATACAGAATTGAATACAGGGAGCTGATGTCCATCGATATCTACGCTCTGTCCACCTTTTCCTGGTGTCACTCCGCCGACAACTTTTGTACCGGATGCAAGCATGCGACGCGTGTGTTTTGTTCCTTCAGAACCTGTCATACCTTGAACAATGACAGTGCTGGATTCGTTGAGGAAAATAGACATTACTTCGCCGCCAATTCTGCAGCGCGATTTGCTGCTCCATCCATAGTCTCTGCCTGTTCGATCAATGGATGCGCTGCTTTGTTGAGAATTGCGCGACCTTCTAAAACATTGTTTCCATCGAGGCGAACCACGATTGGCTTAGTTGCTTTATTACCTAATAATTCGAGTGCTTGAACAATTCCAGTGGCAACTGCATCGCATGCTGTGATGCCACCAAATACGTTGACGAATACACTTTTTACATCTTTATCTCCCAAGATGATTGAGAGTCCATCGGCCATTACTTGCGCAGATGCACCACCACCAATATCTAGGAAGTTTGCTGGGCGGACACCACCATGTTTTTCCCCAGCATATGCAACAACATCAAGTGTGCTCATAACCAGACCTGCACCATTGCCGATAATTCCAACTTCACCTTCGAGCTTTACGTAGTTGAGATCTTTCTCTTTCGCAGCCGCTTCAAGTGCATTAGTTGCTGCGTGATCAATAAGGGCTTCGTGGTCAAGATGGCGGAATCCAGCATTGTCATCGAGAGTTATTTTCCCATCGAGTGCAATGACTTTTCCATCTTTAGTTTTTACTAATGGGTTTACTTCAACAAGAGTTGCATCCTCAGATTGAAATACTTCCCAAAGCTTGAGCAAAACTTGTGCAACTTGTTCTGCAACATCAGCGGGGAACTGTGCGGCACTAACAATTTCTTGAGCTTTCGCAAGAGTAATTCCCTCAATTGCAGATACAGGAATCTTTGCTAATTTTTCAGGAGCGGTGTGTGCGACTTCTTCAATATCCATTCCACCAGAGACAGATGCCATTAGTAAGAATGTACGGTTTGAACGGTCAAGAAGTATTGCTAAATAATATTCAGATTCAATAGGGGCAGCCGCTGCAATCATTACAGTGCGAACAGTGTGACCTTTGATATCCATTCCTAGGATTGCCCCAGCTTTAGTGCGAGCATCAGCGGGGTCTTCTGCGAGTTTTACTCCGCCGGCTTTTCCGCGTCCTCCAACTTTTACCTGTGCCTTGACAACTACTTTGCCGCCAATTTTTTTGGCTGCTGCTTCAGCTTCATCAGCAGTATGTGCGATAGCAGCGGCTAGAACAGGTACGCCATGTTTTTCAAAGAGATCACGGGCTTGGTATTCAAAGAGATCCACGGATCACTCCAATTCAAATAAATGGTGTGTGAAGGCCTAATCCTAGAGCTTTTCAACGGGTGCATAACGCAGGAGCAAACGCTTCTCGCCATACTCTTCAAAATTTATTGTTGCTTCAGCCTTCTCGCCCTCGCCTGCAGTTGCCACAACTGTGCCAAGGCCAAATGTGTCATGTGACACACGCTCACCCACCGCTAATTCAATTGAGTTTATTTTCTTTCCTGTTGCTCGCGGAGGCGCAGTAGTAACTGTTCTCGTTTTTCTTACTAGTGATGGTGAGAGTGACGATGATGAAACATTGCGCCACTCAATTAGATTTTCTGGAATTTCATCTAGGAAACGAGATGCCGGGTTATATGTAGGTGCTCCCCATGACGAGCGATACTCTGCACGAGAAATATAAAGGCGTTCGCGTGCACGTGTAAGGCCAACGTATGCAAGTCGTCGCTCTTCTTCAATTTCATCTTTCTCGCCAAGAGTTCGTGAATGCGGAAATATTCCATCTTCCATCCCCGTGAGAAAGACAGTCGGAAATTCCAAACCTTTCGCAGTATGTAGTGTCATAAGAGTTACTACACCACCATGATCTTCGCCCTCAGGAATTTCATCTGCATCGGCTACAAGTGACACTTTTTCTAAGAATCCAGCAAGTGAAATCTCTTCGTCCTCAACCAATTCTTCAATAGGACGTTCTTCATATTCCATACTCACCGCTAAAAGTTCTTTCATATTCTCAACACGGACTTCATCTTGCGGATCAGTACTACTTTCGAGTTCGGCTAAAAGCCCAGATTGTTCAAGTACTGCCTCAACGATTACTGATGGCCTTGTCTTTGCCTCTACTAGAACATTGAGTGCAATAAGCATGGACACAAATTCATTGATTGATTGTGCTGCGCGATTAGGAATCCCTGGCGCCTCACTTGCGCGATTGAGGGCTTGCCAAAAAGATAACCCGTTAGCATTTCCAAATAGCTCTACGCACTCAATTGCCCGATCACCGATTCCGCGTTTAGGTAAATTTATAACCCTACGAATCGAAATTTCATCTTCGAGATTTGATAGAACACGCAGATATGCAAGTAAATCTTTTACCTCTCGGCGTTCATAAAAGCGGAGTCCGCCAACCACTTTGTAGGGCATCGCACTTCTCATAAAGACTTCTTCAAAAACGCGTGATTGGGCATTCGTACGATAGAAGATCGCTGTATCCCCCGGTTGTGACAGCCCGCCTTTTTGTAATTCTCGAATCTCATCTGTTACAAATTGAGCCTCATCATGTTCGCTCTCGGCAATGTAGCCAGTCAGTGGTGCGCCCGCCCCTGCCTCTGACCAAAGATTCTTTTCTTTGCGGCTTTCATTCTGAGTAATAACGGCATTGGCTGCATTGAGAATATTCTGCGTTGATCGATAGTTTTGCTCAAGTAAGACCGTTGTTGCATTTGGATAATCGAGTTCGAATTGCATAATATTTCGAATCGTTGCACCGCGAAAACCATAAATTGATTGGTCGGCATCTCCCACAACACAGAGTTCAGCGGCAGGAATTCCTTCAGATTCATTTCCAACAAGTTCTTTCACAAGTATGTACTGGGCATGATTTGTATCTTGATATTCATCCACTAGGACATGGCGGAAACGAGATCTAAAGCGGGCTTTTGCCTCAGGAAATTGCTGTAGAACTTGAACTGTCTTGAGAATGAGATCATCAAAATCCATAGCGTTGGCCTGCTGAAGACGCTTTTGGTAAATGCTATATACGTCGGCAACCACTTCTTCAAATTGATTTGATGTGGCATTCACATAATCATTTGGCCCCATCAATTCATTTTTTGCATTTGAAATCATTGATTGGAATTGACGTGCTGGATAGCGTTTGGAATCTAAGTTGAGCTCTTTGGCAACAATTGTGATCAGGCGTAGAGAGTCGGCTGAGTCATAGATTGAAAAGGAATTTGAATATCCCAGGCGATTAGCTTCCTGCCTCAATAGACGAACGCAAGCTGAGTGAAATGTAGATACCCACATAGATTTCGCAACTGGGCCAACGAGATCGCCAACTCGTTCCTTCATCTCTCCAGCTGCCTTATTTGTAAATGTAATAGCTAAAATTTGATAAGGGGCAACATTGCGTCGTGACATGAGATACGCGATACGGCGAGTTAGCACTCGAGTTTTTCCTGAACCAGCACCTGCAACAACAAGTAATGGACCACCTGCATGGGTAACGGCAGCACTTTGCTGCGGATTCAACCCTGCGAGTAGTAGATCGTTAGACTCATTCATAGGAGGGGAAGGCTATCTTTAAATGGCCACCCCCGAGATTAGAATCAGCCATTATTGAAGGAGAGACTCATGGAACCGATTGCCGATGACGAAATCAAGAAGGTCCTAGTTATCAATGCCCATCCTGATGATTCCGACTTTGGCGCTTCGGGAACGATTGCTCAGTGGGTAAAAAAAGGAATTGAAGTCTCCTATGTCTTTTGCACTAATGGCGACCAAGGTGGCGAAGAATCTGGAATTACAAAAGAAGATATGCCAGCTGTTCGCCAACGTGAACAACGCGCAGCAGGTGCCGCAGTTGGTGTAACAGATATAACTTTCTTGAACTATGTTGATGGACATTTAGAAGCAACTATCAAGCTTCGCAAAGATATCGTGCGCCAAATTAGAATCTCTCAACCAGATCGAATGGTCTGCCAAAGTCCTGAACGAAATTGGGATCGAATTGGTGCTAGCCACCCTGATCATTTAGCTGCAGGTGAAGCAGCAATTCAAGCTGTTTATCCAGATGCCAGAAACCCTTTTGCATTTACAGATTTACTCAATGATGAGGGCCTAAAACCCTGGAGAGTCAAAGAAGTATGGGTGATGGGCTTTGCAACTCCTGATCACTTTGTAGATATCACAGATACATTTGATCTAAAGATGAAAGCGCTGCATTCTCATGCATCTCAGACAGCTCACAACACAGAGCTTGAAAATATGGTTCGTGAATGGGGTCAGAGAAATGCTGGCGTGGCAGGCTTTGCAGAAGGAAGAATTGCTGAAGCCTTCAAAGTAATAAATACAAACTAAATTATTTTATTATTACTTTCTCAATGGCTACTAGTTGCACAGGAAAACCATCAGGTGCATAAACATATTGGCCATTACCATCAGGTTGTACGGCGCCTAAGCTTGCAATCGAGGTCAAGATATCGAGGCCAGATATAACTTTGCCCCACACTGTGTAATTTGGTTGAAGAGTAGAGTCACCAAAGACGAAGAAGATTTGGCTTCCATTTGTGTTAGGTCCTGAATTTGCCATTGCAACAGTGCCTGCTGGATATGTAATTACTTTGCCAGTTGGTAAATTCTCATCAACAAAACCCTTCCATCCTGTTGGGCTACCACTTGCACTCGCTGTTGGATCTCCACATTGGAGAACAAATAAACCTTGAGTTGTAAGTCTGTGACAGATGCTTTGATCGAAATATCCTGCTTTAGCAAGTGCGGTTAGGGAAGTAATAGTTATAGGTGCTTTCTTACCTACAGTTTCAACAACAATATTTCCACAATTAGTGGAGAAAGTTATTGTGCGTGGAAGTGCTTTGAGGCTCTTTGTAGGTTGTGCAACTCTTTTTGGGTCATGAGGAACAGCCTTTGATTTCGTGCACTTGGGTGGCTTTACTTTTGGATCAGCAGCTAGCGCCGGTGAAGTTGAAAAAATAGATGCCAAAAGTGCAACTGTTACCGCAGTGCCAATAGTGCGCTTCATATCATTCCCACTCAATAGTTCCTGGTGGCTTACTCGTGATGTCGAGAACCACTCGATTTACTTCGCGTACCTCATTAGTGATCCGCGTTGAAATCTTTTCAAGGACATCATACGGAACTCTTGACCAATCTGCAGTCATTGCATCTTCGCTAGATACGGGACGTAACACAATTGGGTGACCATATGTACGTCCATCACCCTGAACTCCCACACTTCTCACATCTGCCAATAAGACAACGGGGCATTGCCAAATATCGCGATCTAAGCCCGCTAATTTTAGTTCAGCGCGTGCGATGGAATCTGCATGACGCAATATTTCTAAGCGCTCTTTGTTGACTGCACCAATGATGCGAATACCTAGACCTGGACCGGGGAAAGGTTGACGCCACACTATTTCCTCAGGAAGTCCTAACTCAATTCCCACCTGACGAACTTCATCTTTAAATAGAGTTCGAAGAGGTTCAACCAAAGTAAATTTCAAATCATCGGGTAGGCCGCCAACATTATGGTGTGACTTTATATTTGCTGTTCCCGTTCCGCCACCTGATTCAACTACATCGGGATAGAGAGTGCCTTGTACTAAGAATTCAACTTCTCCCCCTACGGCGATATCACGAGCTGCTTTTTCGAATGAGCGAATAAATTCACGACCAATTATTTTGCGCTTTTCTTCAGGGTCAATAACTCCTGCAAGTGCATCAAGGAATTGAGAAACTGCATCTATAACGACTAGATCTACACCCGTTGCTGCAACAAAATCACGCTGAACTTGCTCAGATTCTCCGCTACGCAATAATCCGTGATCTACAAAGACACATGTGAGTTGTGAACCAACTGCGCGTTGAATTATTGCTGCTGCAACTGCAGAATCCACGCCACCTGACAAACCACAAATTACTCTCTTGCCACCAATTTTCTCTTTAGCTTTTGCAATTTCGTTTTCAGCAATATTGGCCGTTGTCCATGTTGGTGTACACCCTGCGATATTGAGTAGCCAATTCTTTAAAATTGCTTGACCGTGTTCAGAATGTAGAACTTCTGGATGGAATTGAACGCCAGCTAATTTTCCTGATTCATTTTCAAATGCTGCAATAGGTGTGTCCGCTGTGGATGCACAAACTGTGAAGCCCGCTGGTGCTTGTGAGACTGCATCACCGTGTGACATCCATACCTTTTGCTTCTCTGGAATCGATGCAAATATCTTTGTGGAAGTTTTCGCCACTAGATCTGTGCGACCAAATTCTGATTTTCCTGTTTGACTAACTACACCGCCGAGTGCTGCAGCCATCTTTTGAAAACCGTAACAAATACCAAAGATTGGAATACCTAATTCAAATATTTCTGCATCAAAACTAGGAGCATTTTCGGCGTAGACACTCGATGGTCCACCTGATAAAACAATTGCAGCAGGTGATTTTTCTCTAACTTGGGCTGCAGTAATTGTTGAGGGAACTATTTCTGAAAATACATTAGCTTCGCGAACTCGACGAGCGATGAGTTGCGCATATTGAGCCCCAAAGTCGACGACAAGTACGGCGCCGCTTTCAGGAACTTCTTTAGGCACGATGAATAATTACTTCTACTCGCTGGAAAGATTTCACATCAGAATAACCGCATGTAGCCATTGCGCGGCGTAGTGCGCCAAAGAGATTCATTGAGCCATCGGCTGCATGTGATGGTCCAAGTAAAATCTCTTCAAGAGTTCCTGTTGTACCAACAGCTACGCGCTCTCCACGTGGAAGAACCTGATGATGTGCCTCTGGTCCCCAGTGCCAACCAAGGCCTGGTGCTTCAACTGCTTTTGCAAGCGGTGATCCCATCATTACTGCATCAGCGCCCATTGCAATTGCTTTTGCAATATCTCCGCTGCGACCAACTGAACCATCGGCAATAACGTGAACGTAACGACCGCCAGATTCATCAAGATATTCACGGCGAGCAGAGGCAACTTCTGCAACAGCAGATGCCATTGGAACTTCAATTCCTAAAACTTTACGAGTGGTGTGTGCGGAACCACCACCAAATCCAACGAGTACTCCTGCAGCACCTGCGCGCATCAAGTGAAGTGCACCTGTTGCAGTTGCTACTCCACCAACAATGACGGGAACATCGAGTTCATAAATAAATTTCTTGAGGTTGAGCGCTTCACTCTCTGATGCAACATGCTCAGCACTCACTGTTGTTCCGCGGATAACGAAAATATCAACACCCGCATCAATTACTGCTTTATGAAGTTGAGCAGTGCGCTGTGGAGAAAGAGAAGCAGCAACAGTTATTCCTGCATCGCGAATCTGCTTGATTCGCTCTTTGATAAGAGTGGGTTGAATCGGTGCACTATAAATTTCTTGCATACGCTTTGTTGCATGCTTATCTGGCATCGATGCGATTTCACCAAGTGGAATACGTGGATCTTCGTATCGAGTCCAGAGTCCTTCTAGGTTGAGAACGCCAAGTCCACCTAATTTTCCAATAGCAATTGCGGTATCGGGTGAGACTACGGAATCCATTGGCGCAGCAAGCATTGGAAGATCAAACTTGTATGCATCTATCTGCCACGCAGTTGAAACATCTTCTGGGTCGCGAGTACGACGACTTGGCACAATGGCAATATCGTCAAAAGAATAAGCGGTTCGTGCGCGCTTTCCTGGTGCAATTTCAATATCGCTCATGGCGGGCCCCCTACTTCTTACCTTGGTAATTTGGTGCATCGGCGACGTGTAAAACATCGTGTGGGTGGCTCTCTTGCAAGCCTGCTGCTGTAATTTGAATGAGGCGACCTTCGCGGCGAAGTGTTGCAATATCTGGTGCTCCTGCATATCCCATACCTGATCGCAGTCCACCAACTAATTGATGTGTCACTTCTGCAACGCTGCCACTGTAAACAACGCGTCCTTCTATTCCTTCAGGAACTAGTTTGTCTTCAGATAAAACATCGTCTTGCATATAGCGATCTTTGGAATACGACTTTTGCTCACCGCGAGATTGCATCGCACCAAGGGAACCCATTCCGCGATATGCCTTGTACTTTCGTCCATCAATTTCAACAAGTTCGCCAGGTGATTCAGCGCATCCTGCAAGGAGTGAACCAAGCATTACAGAGTTAGCACCGGCAACAAGTGCTTTGACTATGTCGCCAGAATATTGAAGTCCACCATCGGCAATAAGTGGAATGCCTGCTTTGCCACATGCTTTGCTTGCTTCAAGAATTGCAGTTATCTGTGGAACGCCAACACCTGCAACAACACGTGTTGTACAAATTGAACCTGGTCCTACTCCAACTTTTACTGCATCCGCTCCTGCATTGATCAGTGCTTGCGCACCGGCGCGAGTTGCAACATTGCCACCAATAATTTCGGTCATTGCTGAAAACTTTTTGATTCGCTCAATCGCATCTAGTACCGCGCGGTGATGTCCATGGGCTGTATCAACGACGACAACATCGACTCCTGCCTCAATGAGTGCTTGTGCGCGAGCAAAACCATCGTCGCCAACACCAACAGCAGCACCTGCTAAACCAACATTTTTTACTAATTTCACATGAGTTACTTGGGCTTCAATCGACAAGTTACGGTGAATGATTCCAATGCCGCCAGCTTTAGCCATTGCAATTGCCATCTCGGATTCAGTAACTGTATCCATCGGGGATGAAACCAATGGAATTGCGAGCGCAATATTGCGAGTTAGATGAGTTGCTGTATTTACTTCAGATGGAACTACCTCAGATGCATCAGGAAGTACCAAGACATCGTCATATGTCAGGCCGAGCATCGCGATTTTCTCGTAATCGCTCATCGGCCCTCCATCTCTTATCTAATGAAGGGGTAAGTCTATCGGGGCTTTAGAGCCCTACTGCACGCTCTATTTCTAGGCAGGCGCTCGGTAAATCATGAACCATGGCAACCTTTGAACAATCTTTTTCGTTCCAGCCGGGCCCACCGAGTACTACTCGAGGAGATGGGCGAACAGATGGAAGATCATTGAAGAATTTTGGTTTTGCATTGATCGGTAATTGAGCCCATAAAAAAATTGCTGGAGGTGCCGACCGCGTCACGACTGCCGATAGTGCCTCTAGTGGAGTTCTAGTTCCTAGAAAAAAGCAATCAATTTTTTTCTCAGATAACGCTGCCGCTAATGCATGTAGGGCTAGTGAGTGCATCTCTTCTCCAACGGAGGCGAGAAGTACTGGGCGAGCATTTACAGGTTGGGAAGTAATATTTGTCTTTTCACGCATCACATTCGTAATTATTTCAGTGAGCAAATGTTCGACTTCGATTCCTTCTCCACTCTTTGCCCAGTCATCACCCACCATAATTAGGACTGGCACAATTACTTCTTGCCAGGTGCGTATGACTCCATTTTTCTTTATATCTTTAGTAAGCGAACTCGCTATAAATTCGCGATCTAAGGCCACAGCAGAGCGATAAATCGCATTGACAAGATCGCTTCGTTCTTCAAACTTCAATTCAGTCACTCGAAGTGTGGCGCCGCCTTTATGTTCTAGTGCTGTCTCAGCGGCATCGGATGCGGATACTCCTGATGCAATAAGTCTGCGCATGACCATGAGTCGTGCAACATCGCGAGGGCCATACTTGCGATGAGCACCCTCTGCATGATCTGTTGGACCAAGGCCATAACGGCGATCCCAGGTGCGAAGAGTGGCGGGGGCAATCCCGAGCCTTCTGGCAACGGCTGCAACTGTCAGTAGCTCTTCCACGCCCCAATGGTGTCGCTAAGTGGGCTAACTCACCACTCCAAAACACGCTCATGAACAACTTCTGACCCGTTGCTACTTGAACAACCTATGGCGCGGTTGTATGGTTGGGGTATGGCTGAAATATCGCGTTTGCCCCAACCCACTACTGATAATTGGGATTGGCAATACGAGGGCGCCTGCCGCAATTTACCTGCAGAGATGTTTTTTCATCCAGATGGTGAACGCGGCCCACGCCGTCGAAATCGTGAAAATGCAGCAAAAACAATCTGTGCATCATGCCCAGTATTGCTTGCCTGCCGTGCGCACGCACTTGCTGTGCAAGAGCCATATGGAATTTGGGGCGGTTTATCTGAAGATGATCGCTTAGCAATTATTGAGTCAGGTATTCCAGCAGCAGTTTCCAGCGCTTCCTAATTATCTGCGAGCAAAGTCCATGCTCGAACTCCCCCAATAATTCCTGCCTCGTTGGGAACTATTACTACATCATCGCCTAATTTATGAATCATCGAATCTTTGATTCGGCGCGAATTTCCACCACCTAAATAAAGACGGTCCCAGTGAAATACGGGACGTAGTTCATCCACCATTGCCCTGATGCGACGTGACCAGAAAGAATCTCCAAGTAGTCGGCGTTGATGTTCACCGATCCAACTATCAAAGGTTTCGTTGCGGCGAATCGTTGCATGCGAGAGTTCAATATGTGGCGCTAGTTTTCCGCCATCAAATACTGCGCATCCAAGTCCTGTTCCTAAAGTCAGCACAACTTCAAAACCAGAACCTGCAACAACGCCAGCGCCATGCACCTCTGCATCGTTGAGAACAAGAGTTGGTTTTCCAAGTGCATGCGTTAGACCCTCGCGCATATCAAAGCCATCCCAGGCCGCCTTGAGTTCTGGATCCATTCGCGTTCGAGGTCCTGCAGTATTTATGTAGTGTGGAGTGGAGACAACAACACCGTGGCGCATCATTCCTGGCATTCCAACACTGACTCGATCGGCCGCTGGTAATGATTTCGAGAGATCAACAATTGTTTCAATCAATCGAGTTGGCGAAAGTGGATACGGAGTAGAAATGCGAATGGCCTGGGCTCTCATAGTTCCAGCACTATCTAGTACTGACGCTTTGATACCCAAGCCACCGCAATCCACTGAGAGTGTTAGCTGCTCCATGGAGGTAAGAATAACTACTTAGTGAGAATGTCCACCAGGTCCGTGTGAGTGTCCATGTCCACCGGCTTCTGGCTCTTGATCTGCAGGACGCTCATATACAACAGCTTCTGTTGTAATAAACATTGCAGCGATAGAGGCAGCGTTAGCAAGTGCTGAACGAGTTACCTTCACTGGGTCAATGACGCCATCTTTTGCAAGATCGCCATAGACATCAGTTGCAGCATTGAAACCTTCATTTGCTTTCATTGCGCGAACCTTTGCAACAACTACATAACCTTCAAGGCCTGCATTTTCTGCAATCCAGCGAAGAGGTTCATCGCATGCTTTGCGAACAAGGCGAACACCAACTGCTTTATCGCCAGTGAATCCAAGATCGCCTTCAAGTGAATCAGCTGCGTGAACAAGTGCTGCTCCTCCACCGATAACGATTCCTTCTTCAACTGCTGCGCGAGTTGCAGAGATGGCATCTTCAAGACGGTGCTTCTTCTCTTTCAACTCAACTTCAGTGTGTGCTCCAACTTTGATAACGCAGACGCCACCAGCGAGTTTTGCAACGCGCTCTTGTAGCTTCTCGCGATCCCAATCAGAATCTGTATTTGCAATCTCGTTACGGATCTCAGAGACGCGTGCAGCAACCGCTGCCTTATCTCCTGCTCCATCAACGATGGTTGTTGCATCCTTTGAAATTACGATGCGGCGTGCTTTTCCAAGAGATTCAAGTCCTACTTGGTCTAGCTTCATTCCGATATCGGATGAAATAACCTGACCGCCAGTGAGTACTGCAATATCTTGCAACATTGCCTTACGACGATCTCCAAAGCCTGGTGCCTTCACAGCAGCTGAAGTAAATACTCCACGCATGCGGTTGACGACCATTGTTGAAAGCGCTTCGCCTTCAACATCTTCGGCGATAATCAAAAGTGGCTTTGATGCTTGTGCAACTTTTTCAAGGATTGGCAAGAGGTCAGCGAGCGCTGAAATCTTGTTTCCTGAGATAAGAACGTAAGCATCTTCTAGTACAGATTCCATGCGATCTTGATCTGTTACGAAGTATGGAGAGATGTAACCCTTATCGAATTGCATACCTTCAGTAAATTCGAGTTCAAGGCCAGTAGTTGATGCCTCCTCCACTGTGATTACGCCATCTTTGCCGACCTTATCCATTGCTTCTGCAATGAGGTCACCGATGACGCGATCTTGAGCAGAAATTGTTGCAACATCTGCAATCTGTGCCTTGTCTTTTACAACAGTTGCATTCTCAGCCAAGCGGGCAGAAATAGCCACGACAGCAGCTTCAATTCCCTGCTTCAAATCCATTGGCTGTGCGCCCGCTGCTAAGTTGCGAAGACCCTCTTTGACCATTGCTTGAGCAAGTACTGTCGCAGTAGTTGTTCCATCGCCGGCAACATCATTTGTCTTTGTAGCAACTTCTTTTACCAACTGTGCGCCCATGTTTTCAACTGGGTCAGAGAGTTCAATCTCTTTCGCAATTGTCACGCCATCGTTAGTAATTGTTGGTGCGCCGAAAGACTTTGAGATAACTACGTTGCGACCCTTAGGTCCCAGAGTTACCTTGACGGTGTCAGCAAGAATGTTGACGCCACGTTCCATTGCGCGACGAGCATGCTCGTCAAATTCAAGAATTTTTCCCATTATTACTTCTCGATTACAGCGAGAATGTCGCGAGCTGAAAGAACTAAGTACTCCTCATTGTTGTACTTAACTTCAGTTCCGCCGTACTTGCTGTAAAGAACAACGTCGCCAACTTTGACATCCATAGGAACGCGGACACCATCATCAAAGCGACCTGGTCCAACTGCAACAACTGTGCCCTCTTGTGGCTTCTCCTTTGCAGTATCTGGAATAACAAGACCTGATGCGGTAGTTGTCTCGGCCTCTGATGCCTTTACAACGATGCGATCTTCTAGTGGCTTTATGGCTACGGCCATGGCTTTCTCCTTATTACTAGTGGTGATACTTCCTCGTGGGGATCTGCCGGTTTAGCAGACTCGACCCTAGAGTGCTAACGCCAACTCTAGGCGAGGCTATTCCCAGGGGCAAATTAGGGTTTTTAGAGCGCTACGGTGGTCACAGGTAAGCCTGAATCAGCGTCAAAAGCTACTGGGCTAGGTGATCTACCTGCTGCAACCATTAGGGAACCAAGGGCTGCAACCATTGCTCCGTTGTCGGTACAGAGTGCAGGATTTGGGATTCGAAGGCGAATACCTGCTTTTTCGCAACGCTCGGTAGCAACTGCGCGGAGTCTGGAATTAGCTGCAACCCCGCCTGCAATAACGAGTGAATCAATTCCACTTTCTTTACATGCTGCAAGTGCTTTGAGCATCAATACATCTACTACTGATTCTTGGAAAGATGCTGCGACATCTGCCTTTACGCAATCCGGTGTTGATTCTAAATAGCGAGCGACTGCAGTTTTTAGCCCAGAAAATGAGAAATCAAATGGTCGAGTTTCCCAATCGTTAGTAGTGGTTAGTCCACGAGGGAAATTGATTGCAGTGGCATTTCCACTTTTAGCCATTGCATCAATAGCCGGACCGCCGGGAAAACCTAACTTCATGACTCGTGCAATTTTGTCGAATGCCTCTCCTGCAGCGTCATCCATAGTTGCACCGAGTTTTGTAATGGATTGCGTGATGTCATCTACTTGTAGAAGAGATGAGTGACCACCGCTAACTAATAGTGCAATAGTTGGATCAAGTGGTTCTTCGTGAGTGAGAAAATCAACACTGACGTGGGCCGCTAAATGGTTGACGCCGTATAAAGGTTTACCGAGTCCAAGTGCTAATCCACTAGCGGATGCAACGCCGACGAGGAGTGCACCAACTAGTCCTGGGCCAGCGGTGACTGCAACTGCATCGATATCGCTGAGAGAGAGTTTTGAATCAGTTAGTGCTTTTTCAATACTTGGCATCATCGCTTCTAGGTGTGCACGGCTCGCAATTTCAGGGACAACTCCCCCAAAGCGTGCATGCTCTTCAACGCTGGATGCAATGACATTTGCAAGCAGTGTTCGACCTTGAACGATGCCGATTGCTGTTTCATCACACGATGTTTCAATACCTAGAACTATTGGCTGACTCATGGAATCACCAACTCTTTGCGCATCACAAAGGCGTCGAGTGATGGGCCGTAATAATCTTTACGGGTAGAAATCTTTGAATAACCAAGGCTTTCATAGAGCGCGACAGCTGCGATATTTTCAACATCAACTTCGAGCATCATCGCAGGGGCTTCGCGTTGAATTGACCATGCTTCTATTTGATCCATGAAGGCGCGTCCTATGCCTTGTTTTCTATAAGTATCGAGCACGCCAACTGTGAGTATGTCTGCCTCAACGCCAGGGGCGATAACCATGACACCTGCATAACCAATAATTTTTTCGCCATCGATTGCAACACAGAAATAACGTGTACGCGGAACACCAGCAAACTCTTCTTTAAATTGCGCCGTTGACCATGGAGATTCTGGAAAGAGTGTTTTCTCCATCGATGTAAGAACTGGAATATCGAGTGCACTGGCTTCGCGATAGGTAATCATGTGCGATCCGCCGTTGCTACTGCATCTGGGCGACGCAAATACATGGGTTCGGCAATTGTGTTTTGCGTAGCAAGTTTGGTCATTGCAATGAGGTCTGGGAAAAGCCCGAAGTGGACGGTTGTACCTAGTTTTTCAACATCTGCTGGAAAACTAACTGCTGGTTCACCAATGCGGATTCCATGTGTGTATCGAGCCCAGTACCACTCTTTGCGACGTGCATCAGTTGCAACAATGAAATCTTTCTCATCAATGTGTGCTGCGATTGCATCGAGTGAGCAGATACCGATAACTTCAACGTTGCGTGCGTGTGCAAATGTATGAGCAAATGCAATACCAACGCGCAGCCCCGTAAAGGGCCCTGGACCCATTCCGACAATAACTTGGTCAATATTGTGTTGTGCTATTGCCTCTGTTACTAGAAGTGGCAGTGAAGGACCGTGAGCAGTAGCTCCATCGCGATGACCGCTCCAGATGAGCTTTCCATCGGTGACGACGCCAACAACTGTGCGATTTGTAGAGGTATCAATCACTAAAGAGGTACTCATAATGTGAAGCCTTGCCAGCGTGGGCCGATTCCTGTGGCGCTCACCTTTCGAATCTCTTCGCTTCGATCAATAAAGATTTCAAGTCGCTCATCATCGAGGCGAGCCGATTCTTGACCGCCCCATTCAATAACAATGACAGCGCTTTCTCGTTGTGAATCTAGATCGAGATCATCTAAGTAAAGATTGGGATTTTCTGAATCAACGAGGCGATATGCATCAACATGAATGAGTGAGAGTGCACCTTTATGAACTCGCGAAATAACAAAAGTGGGAGAAGTGATGTCGCTATGGCCAAGTGCCTGCCCAATACCTTGTGTCAGAACAGTTTTCCCAGCGCCAAGTGGGCCATTGATCAGTATGAGATCTCCTGCTCTAAGTGATTGCCCGATGCGTACACCAAGTGCGTGCATATCAGCAGGTGTTGCAACAGCGATCATGGGCTAAGGGTATCGGCAAAGAAAAAAGAGCAGGGCCCCGGTTTCCCGAAGCCCTGCCCTTGATATTTTCTACTTAGCTCTTATATTTCAAGAGCGTAGGCAAGAAGTCAGGATCTGTACTTAGATACGGATCAATCTTTGCAAAGATTGGTGAGGCAACAAATTTCTGACTTGGAGCCTTACCTGTCTTTGCAGATTGTGCCAATAACCTAACCCAACCCATCATCTGAGCTGTGGTAAATGATTGGTGACCAACACCTGATTCTGCGAGTGGACCTGCCAAATCAGGAAGGCCTGCATCTGAGAACTTGGTATAGATCTCTGGAGTCAGTGCATACATTGCAAATGTGTTCCACATTGGCTTTGTACCTGTTCCAGCCTTGTACTTAGCAAGACGTGCTTTGTATGACGCTCTTGCATTATCAACATAGAGCGCACTGTTTCCTGCAAATACGAGACGATCTGCTTCATTTGAAAGCAAGATAGTTGGCTTATCAGATGTGTAATTGATTGCATCTAATGCCTTGAACTTTGCAACTGCGACAGGGTCACCCTTGACGCGTGGTACTAATCTCAAGACGCCAAGCATTCCTGCAATCGCATCATCACCTGATAGACCCAAGTTGAAACGGCCAGCATCGGCATCGCTGAGTAGCGCTGACCAATCTGTTTTGGTGTTGTCATAGAAGCCTGGGCCTACGATTTCCCCAATTGCTTGACCAGCAAATGTTCCAGTACCAAGTGCATCTTGCGAGTTTTCAAGAATTGCAACTGTTGCATTGATGCTGTGTTCAGCAACTACTGCAGAAGTTGAGATTCCATCCATGTGTGAACTCTTTGTTGGGATTCCAACCATCAATCCTGCAAGAAGCAGAGCTGAACGTTGTGGAATTCCTGCGGCAGCTAGTGGTGCAGGGAATGCAAGTGGCTTTGCGCCAAGATCTTTGCTCCATGCCGATAGAAGTGCTCCAGCTTTTGCGAATTCACCAAGGGATGCCATATGTCCGGCAGGTCCCTTTGCAACGCCAAATGCAGCGCAACCCTTGATGGTTGGGTCAGCAAAGACACTGAGCAGGTAGAAGTAATCGCATGCAGATTGAACAGAAGCAGATGGAGTTGTGAGTCCTGCCAATAAGCCAACAGCATCGGCCTTATCTGGATACTTCTCAATGAATTGATTGATAACTGGCGCTGCACCTGATGATCCATACACAACTACTTTTTTGATATTTGTGTACTTTGCACGAGCTGTATCAACCATATCCTTGAGCATCTCAACGCCATCAGTTGTGTTCCAACCATGTAGTCCGCCAGTAGATGCGCGATCATATGATGCAATGCCGTAACCGGCCTTGAGCATCTCTGCTGCTACATCTGCTTTGCGATTAACGCTATACGGAGTTAATTCGTCAACACCTGTTGGGGGTGTGTAAGTAGGGTATGGAAATGATGGACGGAATCCATGGTTCCACACGAAGAATGTGCCATTGAAACGTGCAGGCACCTTGATTGTATAAGCAGCACCATTAGTGAGCTTTCCAGTAGTTGTTTCAACAACAGGGGCTGCAGCATTAGCTGAAGGAATAAGTGTGACTGTTCCGCCAACGATTAGTGCAGTTGCACCAAGAGTTGCGATGAACTTACGCATTGATAATTTATTCATGGTTGCTTATGCACCCTTCGCGATTGCGTCTGCAGGTAGCGCAGGACGCACGTAATTTGAAACAGTGACTGGTCCAGTACCTGAATCAGTTGTGTATAGGACACGAGTGCCATCAATTGGCTTCAAAACAGTTGCGCCATCATATGCACCGATCCAGAAACTAGTGAATGCTTCGTGAGTTGTTCTGGAATAAGCCAGTGGTGAAAGTGCCGCAGTGCTGATCTTTGAACCATTGTTTTCAATGTATGAGACAAGGCCCTTGCGAGTTAGGTTCTTACCAACACCAAAGAGTGCTGAAGTAGCCATATACGCGATATTCATTCCTTGAAGAACGTTGTTATCCCAACGCTTATCTGGACCCTTGTTGAAATCATCATTGATCTTTTTGAATGCAACTACATACTCATCTGTGGCTTCGCCAGGTGATGGAGCATGTGATGCGCTGATGATTCCTGAAAGCAACCCTGCAGAGACTGCAGGTGTAACACCCTTAGATCCTAGGATTGTCTGGAATGTTGTTGCATCAGAGCCAACACTTGTTACTACCCATTTATCTGGCTTGTAACCAAGTTGAGCAGCTGTTGATACTGCGATTGCTGTTGCAGATGCAACAGCAGCAATAATAACAATCTCTACACCATTAGCTTTGAGAGCTGTGAGTTGGCTTGCAAGACCGAGTGAGCCTTGAGTACCAGCGATGAAGTTCACTGCTGTCTTCTTGGCTTCAAATGTAAGTCCAGCTGTTGTGAAACCAGCGAGCGCGTTTCGACCAAAGTCATCAGTCTGATACAAAATACCGATCTTCTTTGTTGGGTATGTATCTTTGAGGTACTTTCCAACAATCTTTGATTCAACTACGTATGTTCCAAGAGCAGCAAATGAATTTGGATAGAGCTTTGGATTTGTGTAGAAACCGCTGTAACCGCTATTTACGAAGAGGTCAGGAATTCCACGACGGTTGATATCTCCGATAACTGAGATATGTGTCTGTGTTCCGACGCTTCCAATAAATGCGAAGACCTTATCTTTATTGATAAGTGATGATGCACTAGAGACAGTTAGGCCTGCCTTGTATTGATCATCTTTGACTTCAAGGCGGATCTTGCGTCCATAAATTCCACCTTTTGAATTCACATAATCAAAGTAGCCGCGCATTGCATCATCTACCTTGTTGTAACCAGGGCTAGCAGCGCCTGATTGTGGCAATTGCATACCGAGGACAATTTCGGTTGCGCTTACGCCAGGATCACTTGCAGCAGTTGCAGGCAGGGCGGTGATAGCAAGTGTGCTCACTGCGACTCCAGCAACGAGTGCCATCATTCCTCTGCGAGTCAGAGGAGAGAAAGTATTTCTTTTATTCACTGCGTTCACTCTTTCTTTTGCACTTTACTGAGCACCAGCACGAGGGTTTCGTGCTCAGTAGCCGGGTCACAGGCGACCCAGAACAGCCTGAACCTAACACGCGGGGCCTTCAAAGTGAATAATAAGTGAACGAAACACCGCCTTTTATGCGCAATTGCTTAGTGGTGGCTCTTCTTATGGTGCAGGCCATGGGCTATCCCGCCAGGGTTGAGGACCACGGTCAAAATCAGCAGGATGCTCGAAATCATCGCCGGCAGGTAATTTGCGATCTGCTCCGATGGGGAGAAAGAGCCCGAAGCCCACTCAATGAGGTCTGGTAAAAAGACGACTAGTAGTGCACCGATGAGAGCGCCGAGGATGCTGCGTATTCCACCAAGTACTGCGCCAGTGAGTAACAATAATGAAAGAGATATTGGATAGACACTTGGCCCCACGATTCCGCGAAGTCCATAGAGAACACCTGCAAGACCAGCAAATCCTGAACTAATGACAAAGACAAATATTTTTGTCTCCGAAATTTTCATGCCAGCAAGAGATGCAGCAACTTCATTATCGCGCAGCGCTCGCCAGCTGCGACCTGTGCGGGAATTCAAAATATTTGAAGTAAAGAAAAGTGCAAGTGTTGCAAATGGAAGTGTTGCAAGTAATTGCCATTGTTCGTATCCAACCTCACCCATGAGAGATGTAAGCCATGCTGGAGGATTTCCAAAATCAATTGTGAGTCCAACATCTCCACCGAAGACAGATTCAAATCGCGTAGCAAGTGATGGAATAGCAAGTGCGATAACGAGTGTTGTGCCAGCTAAGTAGGGCCCAGATAAACGGGCAGCGGCAATTCCTAAAAGGAGTCCGGCAAGAAGTGCAGCGAAAACTGCTAACGCAATTGCAAACCAAATGGAGAGACCAAGATTGAGGATTCCAAGTGCGGCCGCAAAACCTCCAACTGCCATGAGCGCACCTTGACCAAGAGATATTTGTCCTGATGCGCCAGTGAGTAAAACAATTGAGAGAATTCCAATGAAAAACATTAGGGCCACAGATAGCTGGCCTTGGTTGTATGGATCTAATTTTATTGAAAGAAAAAATACAAGAGCAGTAAATAGAATTGAGATCACGAGATTCTTTCGTCCATATGAAGATGCTTTAGACACGTCGAACCTCCTTGCTACCCAATATCCCTTGAGGTCGAATAATGAGGACGGTAAGTAAGACAATCAAAATTGCTAAGAAGATATCTTCTGGTGCATCGTAGACATTGACGAAAGAGACCAATAAACCAAGTGCAAAGCCACCAATTACTGAACCGAGCAAACTATCAAGGCCGCCAACAACTGCTGCCGTAAAGCCAATAATCAAAATCAAATCGAGTGTATATGGTGAGAGATTTGCACTTGGTGTTACTAATAGGCCAGCTAAAGATGAGGCAACACCAGAGATGACCCAACTTAGGGTCCGTACAAAGCCGATTCGGATTCCACTCAATCGCGCCACTTCGGGATTGAGCGCACTAGCGCGCATTGCAAGACCCATTCCTGTGCCCTTGAAGAAATATGTTGTTGCAACAAGTGTTACAAAAACTATTCCTATAACAAAGAGATCAAATGCTGTAAATGGCATTATCTTTCCATTTATTACAAGTCCTAAAGAATTTACTGGGGTTGGAAATCCGCGCTCCTCCGCCGCCCAGATCATTCCTGCAGCGGCTTGAAGCACTCCTAGTATTCCGAGTGAGGCAATGACTGGAATAGTAGAGCGCATTGCAGGGCTATCAAGAGCGCTTGAGCTTCTTTTTCTATTGAGGGGGCGCATCACTAAAAGATCGACCAGCGCACCAAGTAATCCACCAGAAACAAGTGCGACAACGAATGCTACCCAGTACGAATAATTCTGTGCAATGAGCGTAGAGGCAATGTAAGTAGAGAACATTGCTTGACCCATTTGTGCAAAATTGACAACACCTGCACCACGCCAAACAAGAACTAGTCCCAGGGCTGCAAGTGCGTAAATTGCACCGCGCGAAGTTCCTGCAAATATTGCTGATAAGAAAATATCCATTAGTACCCCAAATATGCCGCACGTAGTGCGACATCTGCTTTCATCTGCGCTGCAGGTAAATCAGCGGCAACGGTACCTAGGGATAAAAGAATTCCATGATCTGCAACTCCTAGTGCTGTATTTGCATTCTGTTCAACTAATAAAACAGTGAGACCAGTATTTCTACAGAGATCGTTGACTGTTTGAATAATTTGTTCAACAACGAGTGGTGCAAGGCCAAGGGATGGTTCGTCAAGTAAAAGTAAAGAAGGTCGAGAAACTAGTGCTCTGCTAATTGCAAGCATCTGGCGCTCTCCACCCGATAGTGAGCCAGCTAATTGCTTCTTTCGCTCTTCAAGCCTTGGAAATAATTGATATATCTCTTGAATAGCTAGGCGTACATCGGCCTTGTTACTGCGCATACGAAAGAGGGCACCCATCTCAATATTTTCTTCAACACTCAATTGCGAAATAACTGCATGGCCTTCAGGCACATGGGCAATGCCTAAGCGCACAATCTTTTCTGGAGAGAGTCCAACTATCGACTTATTTTTCCAGGTAATACTTCCTGAACGTGGGTGTTCAAGGGCTGAAATAGTACGAAGTAGCGTGCTCTTGCCAGCGCCATTTGCTCCAATAACAGTGGTGATCTTTCCTTCATGAGCGACGAGAGAAATACCATTGAGCGCCTTTACGGAGCCGTATTCGGTAACTAAATCTTTGATTTCAAGCATCAAAGCTGACCGCCATGATTACTTGAATCTGTACCTAGGTAAGCAGCAACGACTGCTGGATCACGTTTCACGGTTTCAAAACTTCCGCTAGCAATTACTTTACCAAAATTGAGAACATAGACCTCATCCGAGATATGACTTACAAAATCAACATGATGCTCAACAATAAGAATTGCACATTTGCGTTTGAGATCTTTGATGAGTTTGGCCAATGTATCAATCTCGTCTTGACCTAAACCAGCAGCTGGTTCATCAAGTAATAAAAGTTTTGGTTGCATGACTAATGCACGAGCCATTGCTACGCGCTTTGAATCTGGATATGTAAGTTCACTAGGAGAGAGATCGCTGAGATGTGCTGCGCCAGCCCACGCAAGTGCATCCATTGCGCGGTCTTTGAGTGAGCTCTCATTAGATGATGAGAGTCCAAGCATGTCCTTTATAAAATATGAATTTCTGTGCTTATCAGCGCCCATCATTACATTTTCTAAAACAGTGAGCCCGCTGTATAGACCTACTCCTTGCAATGTTCGCGCGATTCCATATTTTGCAAGTTGTGATGGCTTTGGCCACTTTATTGATTTACCATCGAAGGAAATATCACCTGAATCTGGTTTTACTAATCCAGAGATTGCATTGAATAGTGTTGTCTTTCCTGCGCCATTAGGGCCAATGAGGGCGACAACTTGATTGGGAGCAATATCTAGAAACACATCATCGAGTGCTTTCAAGCCCCCAAAGTTTATTGTGAGGTTTTTGATCGATAATATATTTTCGTTCTTATCCATGGTCGTAGATTCTAGGCACGCGCGGGCCGATTCGGGTTACTATTTCGTAGTTCACACTTCCCGATGCACTTGCCCAATCATCTGCAGTAAATCCATCGTCACCAAAAATTGTGACCCAATCCCCCGATTTAGCTAGAGAGTTTGGACCAAGATCGACTACAAATTGATCCATGGAAATTCGACCAATAATTGGTGCGCGTTCTCCATTGAAAGTTACTCCCGCATTGCGCGCGATACGCGGAATTCCATCGGCATATCCCATAGCGATAACACCTAGATGAGTATCGCGTGTTGTTTTTTCAGTTGCCCCATATCCCACTGGTGACCCTGCTACAACGCTCTTTACAAGGTGAAGCATTGCACGCAGTGTCATCGCAGGAATTAGTCCGAAAGATTTGCTACTGCCCATCTGTGTTTCTGGAGTAAGCCCATACATTGCGATACCTGTGCGAACCATCGATAGCGCAGAACTATGATCAGCCAATGTTGCGGCGGAATTAGAGAGATGTTTGATTGGCGGGTGAATACCCACTGCTTCTAATTCTGCCAACATTTCCTTGAAGCGTTTGAATTGATCACGATTTTGTTGTTCGCCTGGTTCGTCGGCGCGTGCAAAGTGTGAGAAGAAGCCAATAACTTCTACCGTAGAAAAGTCTGATTGTAAGAATTCATGCCACTCATCCAAAAAGCCACCACGTGTCATTCCTGTATCAACTTCAATGTGAATGCGCGCGCTACCTTTTACAAGTGCAATCTCTTTGAATGCAGCAATTGATGAAACAGCAATATCAATATTGTTTGTAACCGCTGACTGAAAATCAGAACCTGGTGGAACAAGCCAGGCAAGAATTGGCGCAGTAATTCCCGCTTTGCGAAGGGTTATAGCTTCTTCTAGCAGCGCAACGCCTAACCAGTCTGCTCCAGCAAGGAGAGCCGTCTTTGAAACTTCTACTAGTCCATGGCCATACGCATCAGCTTTTACAACTGCTAATAAATCTGTACCTGACTTCTTTTTTAGAAGTTCGACATTTCGAGTGATGGCCTGCAAATTGATATGTGCTTCGGCGCGATTGTGCATCATGATCTCTCCACAATCACCATGGCAGATGCTATTCCTGCATCGTGTGATAGCGAAAGATGAACATCTGCACCATCAATAATTTCAGCAATTTCACCACGGAAAAGAAATACTGGTTTTCCATTTTCCAAATTGAGAATCTCTGCATCGTGCCATGGCAAACCCTTGCCAACGCTGAGTGCTTTAGCGAGAGCTTCTTTTGCTGCAAAGCGAGCAGCGAGGGATGAAATTGGTTTAGTGCGTTCATTTTCAGTGAAGAGTTTTTCAATCAAACCTGGAGTGCGATCAAGGGATGACTTGAAGCGCTCAATATCTACGACGTCGATTCCGATTCCATCAATCATGAGAGTTGACTCTTCGATGGCACATAACGGTCAACGGCGATCACAGCGATAAGAATAGATGTACCTATGAATAGCCCCGCAAGTAGGTCGGTAAACCAATGCGTGTGACGTATCAGGGAGACGATGCAAATGGTCAGAGATAATAGAACTACCGCTGCTGATGCTAAACGACCTTGATATCTATCTACTTTTGCATAGCGATAAATAAGGTAGGCCAAAATTCCCCATGACAAGACTGCATTAGATGCATGGCCACTGGGATATGACATTCCGCCAGCATGAATTAAATCAACACCTAGGCGCGGTTTAGTTCGTCCTAGTAATAGTTTGAAAGATCCAACTATTAAATTTAGTGCTAGTAAAGAAAGTAAGGCTAGGTTGAGTGGTCGCCATGTTTTGAATTTATAAGCAATGTAGGCGGCAGCAATAAGTAAGACTGTTGCAGTCAACCACCGCAAACCTAAATCATCTATTCGACGAAGCAAGAAGCCAGAAAAACCATCGAATCGCGGACGTGGAGTCTTATTGACCTTTTCATCCCACGCAATGAGTGGGCCACTGCGCAATACCTGGGCTGTTATGAATAGAAAACCAATAAATAGCAGAACAGACCATCGAAGGGCTCGATTGAATTGAGCCTTACGTTGATCGACTAGTTGTTCCACTTATTCAACCGTTACAGATTTAGCCAAGTTACGTGGTTGATCAACGTCATTACCTCGACAAATTGCCATTTCGTATGCAAAGACTTGCAGCGGAACGGTTGCCAGTATTGGTTGAAAAATTGCCGATGCATGAGGAATTCGAATTATGTGCTCAGCGCCAACAACGTCATCGCTTTCTTGTGCGATAACAATGACACGAGCACCTCGTGCCTTTACCT
Source organism: Bifidobacterium breve (assembly GCA_945898065.1). GTDB lineage: Bacteria > Actinomycetota > Actinomycetes > Nanopelagicales > Nanopelagicaceae > Planktophila. Next base: position 3,578 of record CAMDHH010000007.1, on the reverse strand, counting down.
CTTGAATATTGCTAAGCATCTTTTCATCAAGTGCGTGTTCATGACTTGCCGGCAAGATTGCAATCACTGGCGTTCCTTTATCAATGAGTGCAATAGGGCCGTGCTTGAGTTCGCCACCAGCAAAACCTTCAGCATGCATATATGCCAACTCTTTGAGTTTGAGAGCACCTTCTAGCGCAACTGGGTAACCAATATTTCTTCCTAAGAAGAGAACGGATTCGGATTGCGCAAAGCTTCGAGTAAGAGTGCGAAGTGGTTCAACAGTTTCAAGTATTTGTTCAATCTTTCCTGGAAGTTCGAGCATCTCGTAATACAACTGCGCCACTTGTGAATCCTTCATGACGCCGCGAACTTGAGCCAGGTGCAGACCGATGAGATACACGGCAATTACTTGAGTGAGGAATGCTTTTGTTGATGCGACAGCGATTTCAGGGCCTGCGTGGGTGTAGAGCACTGCATCAGATTCGCGAGGAATAGTAGAACTATTTGTATTACATATTGCTAACACGCGAGCACCAGCAGACTTTGCATGACGGATTGCCATCAATGTATCCATGGTTTCACCTGATTGCGAAATTGCTATAACGAGTGTGCTCTTATCAATTATTGGGTCGCGGTAGCGAAATTCACTAGCGATTTCAACTTCTACAGGAATCTTTGCCCACTTTTCAATCGCATATTTTGCAATCATCCCTGCGTGATAAGCAGTGCCACAAGCAATAACTAGAATTTTCTTGAGATCTTTTATCTCGGCAGCGCTCATACGAATTTCATCTAGAACTATCTGATTGTTATCGCTGAGGCGACCAATCAAAGTATCGGCAACTGCTTTTGGTTGCTCGAAGATTTCCTTGAGCATAAAGTGTGTAAAGCCACCTTTTTGTGCAGCTTGTGCATCCCATGAGATTTCGTATTCCTTCGGAGCAACTGTTTTTCCTTCAAGGTCAGTAATTGAAATGCCTTGTGGAGTAATTGTTACAACTTCATCTTGGCCAAGCTCTACTGCTCGCTTTGTATATTCGATAAAGGCTGCGACATCGGATGCCATAAAGTTCTCGCCCTTGCCTAGGCCAACAACTAGGGGTGAATTGCGGCGAACTCCGACAATGACATCTGGTGCATCGGCATGTATTGCAAGAAGTGTGAATGAGCCACGAAGTAGTTTTACTGCCGCACGCATTGCAGCGGTGAGGTCGCCTTTATGTTCTTTGCGAAGATCACTGAGCAGATGGGCAACAGATTCTGTATCTGTTTCGGATTTGAATGTGTGTCCACGAGATTCGAGTTCGGCTTTGAGCGCTGAATAATTCTCGATAATTCCATTATGGATAACTGCAAGTTTGCCCTCATTATCAACATGTGGGTGCGCATTGCGATCGGTTGGTCCACCATGTGTCGCCCAACGAGTATGTCCAATTCCTGAATGAACAACTGGCAATGATTCATCAAGGGATTCTTCAAGATTTACTAACTTGCCTGCACGCTTTTCTATAAAGAGAGTTCCGGGGGTTCCAAGTGCGATTCCTGCAGAGTCATAGCCGCGATATTCAAGACGGCGAAGTCCTTCGATAAGTGGAACGACGGCAGATTGCGGACCTGTGTATCCCACAATTCCGCACATGTGATTACTACCCCAGTTCGCCTTTGACTACATCTGCAAGTTGCTGCGCAATATTAGTAGCGATGTTATCACTCTGTGCTTCAACCATCACTCTAACAAGGGCTTCAGTCCCTGATCCTCGCAATAAAACTCGGCCATTGCTACCTAATTCATCCTGTGCTTTCTTGACCGCTGCAGCGATAACGGCGGAGCCATCTAACTTCTCTTTTGCAACATCTTTTACATTGATGAGAACTTGAGGAAAGCGCACCATCGATGCAGCTAATTCTGCAAGTGTTTTACCTGACCGAACCACTTCTTGAATCAACTGCAGCGCTGTAAGAATTCCATCGCCAGTATTTGCGTAGTTGCGCATAATGACATGACCTGATTGTTCTCCACCGAGTGCATAATCTTTTTCAAGCATCGTCTCTAGGACATAACGGTCGCCAACAGCTGTTGTAATGACATCAATACCTGCATCTTTCATTGAATGCATAAAACCAAGATTGCTCATTACTGTTCCAACGACTGTATTTCCTTTGAGCATCCCGCGAGATTTGAAACTCTTTGCCAAGATGCTCAGAATGTGGTCGCCATCTACTTCGGCGCCCGTCGCATCAATTGCTAAGCAACGATCAGCATCGCCATCGTGTGCAATTCCAAGATCTGCGCCATGTTCTAGAACAGCACTTCTTAGATGTGAAAGATGTGTCGAGCCAACTCCATCGTTGATATTCCAACCATCTGGAGTATTAGCAATAGCGATAACTTTGGCGCCAGCGCGACGTAACGCTTCTGGTGCTACAAATGAAGATGCGCCATTTGCGCAATCAACAACTACTGTGATTCCAGCAAGTGGCGTAGATACAGATGCCTGCAAATGTTGTAAGTAGCGCTCTTTTGCACTCTCATCATTGATGACTCTTCCAACTCCGCGACCTGTTGGGCGTAGCCATTCTTCGCCCATGCGCGCTTCAATGCGTGCCTCAATTACATCATCTAACTTTCCGCCACCACGTGAGAAGAGTTTGATTCCATTATCTGGCATTGGATTATGAGAAGCGCTAATCATTACTCCGAGATCAGCTTTTGATTCTGCAACTAAAAATGCGATTGCAGGTGTAGGTAAGACTCCAACGCGATACACATTGATTCCAGCACTCGTTAGACCGGCAACAACTGCTGCTTCTAGGAACTCTCCTGATGCGCGTGAATCTTGGCCAACAATTGCAGTTGGGCGGTGATCTTTATTGGATGAACTTTCGACAAGTACATGGGCAGCGGCAACAGCTAAATCAAGTGCCAGTTCAACTGTTAGATCGCGATTAGCAAGACCACGGATTCCATCGGTACCAAAGAGTGCCATTGGAACTCCTTTACTAAATATGGATTAGCGCTTGCTGTATTGAGAACGCTTACGTGCCTTCTTTAGGCCGTACTTCTTGCGCTCAATAACACGTGCATCACGTGAAAGGAATCCAGCTTTTTTCAGTGCTGGACGGTTTGCTTCTTCATCAATTTGATTGAGTGAACGTGCAACACCTAGACGAAGTGCACCAGCTTGACCGGAGACTCCACCACCATTGATGCGAGCAAAAACATCGTATGCATTCTCTGCACCAACTGTGCGGAATGGTTCTGATACTGATTGTTGGTGAACTTTATTTGGGAAATAATTTTCGAGAGTCTTGCCGTTTACAACCCAACGACCTGTTCCTGGAACAAGGCGAACACGAGCAACAGCTTCCTTACGACGACCTGTACCTGCACCTGGTGCCTTGATTGCTGGGCGGTTCGTTGCTGGTGCTGGTGATGCTGATGTGTACGAAGTAGGTGCTTCTACATCATCTAGATCGTCAATAATTGTATTTTCTGACATTTATATTTTCTCTCTCTTTACTTAATGATCTGGGAAACTTGCTCGAAGACATAAGGCTTTGGTGCTTGTGCAGCATGTGGGTGTTCTGGACCTGCA
>CAMDHH010000006.1 GCA_945898065.1 Bifidobacterium breve | reverse complement strand
TGCTGCAGTGATGGATCTTTATGCAGAAAAAGGTGATGTAGGACTTCTCAAAGCACAGGAGGCTATGTGGGAAGATATGGTTTACACCAAAATGTATGTAACCGGCGGTCTTGGTTCACGCCATAAAGATGAAGCATTTGGTGATTCATACGAACTTCCAAATGATCGCGCTTATGCAGAAACTTGTGCATCGATTGCAAACTTTATGTGGAGCTGGAGATTGCTCCTTGCAACAGGAAAGTCGCGTTACGCCGATGTAATGGAGCTCTCGCTCTACAACATCATTGCAGGCTCTGTCTCAAGTGATGGGTGTAAATTCTTTTATTCCAACCCTTTGCAATATCGCACAGGACATTTCACCGCATTTGATACGGATGCTAGTGAGCGTCTCTCTTGGTATACGTGTTCGTGCTGCCCCCCAAATATTGGGCGCATTGTTGCTACGTTGCAACACTACGTTGCCTCAGCAAAAAATGATTCATTTGCATTGCACCTCTATTCAGAGGGTGCAATCAATGCGACCTTGAGTTCTGGCGTGAAAGTTGGCCTCAAGATTTCAACCGAGTACCCAAAAAATGGAGCAATGAAAATTGCGGTTACCGAAAACGGAAAGTACACGTTGCAACTACGTGTCCCAGAATGGTGCAAGGACCATTCACTTTCCGTTAACGGTACCGCCTCATCTGAAAAAGCAGATTCCCTCGGGTATATCAATATTTCACGGGACTGGGTTTCAGGCGATGTCATTGATTTCGATTTAAAGATGACTGCAGAATTTCTAAAACCACACCCACGCATTGATGCCGCGCGTGGTTGCGTTTCTTTACGCAAAGGTCCAGTAATTTTTGCAATCGAACAAGCTGATGTGAAGGATAAAGGTTATTTTGTTGATGACTTTAGTGTTGATCCAAAGGCTGCAATCAAAGAGACAAAAGTTTCGATTGCAGGAATTGGAGAAGTACCGGCACTAGAAATAGGTGGATATTTTGAGACCTATAAGGAATCTGCAGATTATCCATATGCAAATCCACTTCCGGTAGAGCACTCACCATCTACTCATCTCACTGCTATTCCTTATTCACAATGGGGAAATAGAGTCAAAGGTGGAATGAAAGTTTGGATACCAGCACACTAAATAGATTTCCTTATGTGCATTCGGCACATAATGAAAATACCCACAGGAGGAAAAATGCAGAAAACAAATAAGATCAGGGTAGGCACCGCCGCAGTACTCGCTGTGGTTCTCGGTGTCTCATCTCTGATTGGCTTTTCAAGCAGTGCAAATGCAGCTCCAGTAACAATTAACTTCTGGTCACGCGGAGCACAGGCTGACTTCATCGCATCAGTTGGCGCTGAATTCAACAAAATAAATCCAAATATCCAGGTCAAAGTGACAACAATTCCTGATGCAGAATTCGTGCAGAAGCTCTCAACAGCTTCACAGAGCGGTTCAGCCCCAGATATAACCTCTGTAGACCTTATCCTCGTTCCATACTTTGCTAAGAATGGTGTATTCGAGGATCTCACCTCATATACAAATGGTTTGAGCTTCAAGAGTAAGCTCAGCCCAGCACACATGGCTCTTGGTCTCTATAACAAGAAGCAATATGCATTGCCATTTACTGCAGAAGCTTCTGTACTTTTCTGGAACAAGGACCTCTTCAAGAAGGCCGGACTTGATCCAAATAAGGGACCTAAGACATTCGCAGAAATCGAAGCTGCAGCAAAGGCGATTACAGCACTCGGTGGCGATTACAAGGGCTTCTACTTCTCAGGCGCATGTGGTGGTTGCAATATCTTTACATTTGCACCATTGATGTGGGCTTCTGGTGGAGATATTCTTACTGCAGCAGGTCAGCCAACATTTACAGATAAGAATGTTGCAAAAGCGCTTTCTTTCTACAACCGTCTATGGTCAAAGGGATATGTTGCAAAGTCAGCTAAGACTGATAACGGCGCTTCATTTGCAGCACCATTTGCTGCAGGTAAGACCGGTATGGTCGGAGCAGGCGCATTCTTTGTTGGTTCATTGAAGGCAAATCCAGAAATCAATTACGGAGTTACTCCACTTCCAGGTGCAACCGGCGGTAAGGGTTCATTCGCTGGCGGAGATAACATCGCAATTCTTAAGGGAACAAAGAATCCTGTAGAAGCAAAAATCTTCCTGGACTGGGCACTCAATGCTGGTCAGAAGTTCATCGCAACTAAGGCAATCTTGCCTATTCGTTCCGATATTGCTGCAAGTGATTACGTTCCACAAGATCCTCGTTACAAGGTGATGGCTGATGCAATGGCATATGGCAAGACTCCTTATAGCGTGGCTTACACACCATTGATCGCTGATGGTCAGAGCCCATGGGTCAAGATGCTTCAGTCAGCTATCTTTGATGGCAAGATCGCAGCAGCTCAGGCCGCAGCTCAGAAACAAGCCTTGGCAATTGTTAAAAAACAAGGTTAATTAGTACACGTTGATACCAACTCGGAGGCGAGGTAGTTCCCGCCTCCGAGTTGGCTAACGAAATGGGGTTCTTGAAATGGCAAGCGCAAATATTAGTGTGACGCGAAATAGGAAAACTAGTTTTGCAAAAAAGCGCGCTCGCGCAGGATTCTATTTTGTAATTCCCGCTTCAATATTTGTTCTCGTCTTTTTTCTTTACCCATTTCTTAACGTTATATGGATGTCTTTTCAAGACTGGCCACTCCTAGGAGAGCGTTCGTGGATTGGTTTTGAAAATTACCGCACTGCGTTCCAAGATATTGAATTTATAAATAGCGTTAAGTTCACCCTTCTTTACACAGTTATTGTCACACCACTTCTCTTTTTTACTGCACTCGGTATGGCCTTGCTTATAAAAGGCACCTCACGCACGACGAAATTTTTTAGAACTATTTTCTTTTTGCCAGTTGTAATTGGCTTTGGACCAGCTAGCTATCTTTGGTATTGGTTTGTAGATTCACGCGTTGGTCCAGCCCCACAATTTTTGCGGATCTTAGGTTTTGGAGATCAAGAAGAACAATGGCTTGGAATCATGCCACTTGCACTCTTCGTTGTAATTGTGATGGTGGTCTGGAAATTTGCTGCTTTTCAAATGATTTTGCTTATGGCTGCTATACAAGGTATCTCTAAAGAAATCCTCGAGGCTGCTGAAATTGATGGCGCTAAGGGATTCACATTGTTGCGTACGATTACTTTGCCACTGATCAAGCGCACAATTTCTCTTGTATTAATTCTTAGTGTTGCAGGTTCGTTACTTGCTTTCGATCAGTTCTACATCATTACCGGAGGTAATCCAAATGGTTCAACACTGACAACTGTTTTCAATATTTACCGTCAATCTTTCTTGCAGTTCCAATTAGGTTATGGCGCAGCGCTCTCTGTTCTTGTTGCAATCGCATTGATGCTCATTTCGCTGATACAACTGAGAGTCTTGAGAGGAGATGACCATGAATAAGAGTCCGTTGAAAATTTATCTTGGTATGCCTCGCAAAGGTTGGTTTATTGTTTGTGCATGTCTATCAGTCATGGTTCTCACACCACTAGTTGCGAGTATTACATCAAGCCTAAAAACAGCGAAAGAGGCTCAGCAATCGCCTCCATCGCTTATCCCAAAGTCACTCACCTTCGATAATTACAGGCGTCTCTCTGGCGTCAGTGATGGTGTGAAGCATTACCTTCTCAATAGTTTTGGGCTCGCAATGGGAACTGTGGTTGGCACATTAATCCTTTCAGTTTTGGCTGGTTATGGTTTTGCACGTTTCAAATTCCGTGCGAAGGGCCTTGTTTTTGGTCTCATCCTTCTCATGATCATGATTCCCTTCCAGGCGATCCTCACACCTCTCTATGTAACTTTTGGGAAACTAGGCCTAACAAATAATCTGGTTGGTTTATGTCTTATATACATTACCTATCAACTTCCCTTTTCAATATTTGTTATGCGTAACTCATTTGCAGAAGTTCCTGTAAGTATTGAAGAAGCATCAGTAGTCGATGGTTGTAATCCTTGGACTACATTCCGTCGTGTAATGTTGCCGCTTGCAATTCCTGGATGTATATCCGTTGCATTATTTGCTTTCTTTGCCTCATGGAATGAATTCCTTGCAGCCCTTATTTTGATGAACGATCAAACCAAGTACACTTTGCCAATCATGTTAACACTTTTGAACTCCAAACTTTATGGACAGATAGATTGGGGTCTCATGCAATCTGGTGTAATTGTGACCATGATTCCTTCAATTATTCTCTTCCTCACTTTGCAGCGTTACTACGTCCAAGGCCTCATGGCCGGTGGCGTAAAAGCATGATTGCAATCTCCTCTGGTTCCTACACCGCTTCTATTGATACTCATGGTGGTGGGCTCGCATCACTGCGATATGAGGGCCGTGATCTAGTAGAAGCACGTGGTCCAGTATTCATCTATTGCGGTGACTTACTTGCACCATGGCCAAATAGAATCCGTGATGGAAAATACTCGTGGAATGGCGTTGATTATCAAGCGCCTCTCAACGAAGTAGAGCGCAATAATAATCTGCACGCACTCGTCTTTGATAAAGAGTGGACAGTAAAGGAAAATACCGGAGATAGCGCAACCCTAACGCTGACAATTCACGCCTCTGCTGCCTACGCCACAGATCTCGAACTCTCAGTTGTTTACAGCCTTTCTGGCGCTGGTTTGCACTGGCAAATCAATGCAAAAAATATCGGAACGGTAAGCGCACCTTACGGAGTTTCAGTTCACCCATACCTATTGGCTGAAGCTGGTGTTAAAAATGATGCCTGCACGCTAACTCTCAAATCTAGTAAATACATGAGCGTGGATGCTAAGCGCCTATTGCCAACTGGTGTGAAGAATGTTGAAGAAGCAAACTTTGATTTCCGCAATGGTCGCGTTATTGGTGACCAATTTATTGATCACGCATTTATTTTAGATGATCGCACTGCGCGTATTGAACTTCGCGCACCTTCAGGTAAGGGAACTTGGCTCTCCTCTGATGAAAATGCAAAGTGGTGTCAGATTCACACAGCAGATCGCGATGGTGGCCCAGGTAGCCGTATGCAGTTAGCGGTGGAGCCAATGACATGTGCAGTGGATGCCTTCAATAGCAAAGAAGATGTTATTGAGTTAGCACCTAGCGCATCACATTCAATGTGGTGGAAGATCGGTTCTCTCTAAGGCTTTTTGCGGTGGTGACGCTTTGTCTGCAATTCGCGGAAGATTTCAACGAGTACTGGAAGCAAACTTATAAAAATAATCAAACCAATAATTGGTAGCAGATAAATATCAATAGAACCCTTGAGTCTTTCTCCGAGTAAGTAACCAAGACCCATTACTAATTGAGTCCAAATTATTGCGCCGACGACATTCCATAAAAAGAAGGTGCGCGCAGGGATTCCAACAATTCCGCACAATGGATTTATCAGCGTGCGAACAACGGGAACAAAGCGCGCCAAGATAATTGCGCGTCCAGTGCCATATTTGCGAAGCCATTTCTCTGTTGCAACAACTCGAGAATGATTGAAGACACGTCCATCGGGGCGATCAAATAATTTGCGACCAAATTTTGCGCCACTCCAGTGGCCCACTTGCGCACCAATAATTGCCGCTATCGGGGCACCAATAAAGAGAGCAGGAACAGAAAGTTGCGCGCCGTTGAGCAAGGCTGCGGCAGAGCCAGAGGCTGCAACACCTGCAACGAAGAGGAGGGAGTCGCCAGGAAAGACGAGCCCGATGAGCAGGCCAGTCTCGGCAAAAAGTATTGCCAGGATTCCGACTAGGCCAAGATCGGCCACAATCGAGTCGGCATGGAGCAGGGTTGAAATATCCATAGGGGTTCAGGCTACCCGCCCCTGCCCCTAGGGGTAAGCGGGAATGCTCCCTAATAGATATGTGTATTTGTATTTCTAGGGGGGTCTGTGCGTAGACTCCTGCTCATCTTCGCGCCCACCCTCGTTAGGGCGCCCTGAATCTCCAATGGAGGAGACCCATGAGAGCAGCTAGCTCCCTTTCGAATGTGCAAGTTACAGGTTCAAATCTGACATATGTTTACATTGTTTTAGCGATCTCACTTGGCGCGCTCGCAATTGCATGGGCGCTTCGTGCTCAGGTGCTGGCAGCCAATGAAGGCACAGAGAAGATGAAAGAGATTGCAGAAGCGGTTCAAGAAGGCGCGGCGGCATATCTTGCTCGCCAGTTCCGCACTCTCTCCTACTTTGTGGGAATCGTTTTCGTTATTCTCTTCGCACTTCCAGGTGATGCCGAGATTCGTATCGGTCGCTCAATCTTCTTCCTACTTGGCGCAGCATTTAGCGCACTCGTTGGATACAACGGAATGTGGCTTGCAGTTCGCGCAAATGTTCGCGTTGCAGAAGCTGCTCGTCAAAAGGATGGCGAAAAAGCTGTTCAGATCGCATTTCGTACAGGTGGCGTTGTTGGTATGACAACTGTTGGCCTCGGACTTGTTGGTGCTTCACTCGTTGTGATTATCTATCGCGAAAATGCCCCAGCTGTTCTTGAAGGATTTGGTTTCGGCGCTGCAATGCTCGCGATGTTTATGCGTGTTGGTGGCGGTATCTTTACAAAGGCTGCAGATGTTGGCGCAGACCTCGTTGGTAAAGTTGAAAAAGGTATTCCAGAAGATGATCCACGCAACCCTGCAACAATTGCAGATAACGTCGGCGATAACGTCGGTGACTGCGCTGGTATGGCCGCTGACTTGTTCGAATCTTATGCAGTAACACTTGTTGCAGCACTAATCTTGGGTAAAGCAGGATTTGGTGATGCGGGTCTTATTTATCCATTGATCGTACCTGCAATCGGAATCGTTACAGCGGTAATCGGAATCTTCATTACTCGCATGCGCCCAACTGATAAGAGCGCAATGACGGCAATCAATCGTTCATTCTTCGCATCAGCAATTATCAGCGCGGGCCTTACAGCTCTTGCAACATTTACATATCTTCCAAGTGATTTCAAACTTCTATCTGGTCTATCACCAGAGGCAGTTGCTTCCGCTGGAAATGCAAACCCTCGCGTTCTTGCAATCGGTGCAGTCCTCATTGGTATCGCACTCGCTGCAGCAATTCAATTACTTACCGGTTATTTCACTGAAGTTGGCAAGCGTCCAGTAAATGATGTTGCTGCTTCATCACAGACAGGCGCCGCAACAGTAATTTTGGCTGGTATTTCAATCGGTTTTGAATCAGCTGTCTATTCAGCAATCTTGATCGCGACAGCAGTATTTGGTGCATTTACACTCGGTGGTGGAAGCATTGTTCTCTCACTCCTTGCAATCGCACTAGCTGGTACTGGTTTGCTCACAACTGTTGGCGTAATCGTTGCGATGGATACATTTGGTCCTATCTCAGATAACGCACAAGGAATTGCTGAAATGTCTGGCGATGTAAAGGGTGAAGGCGCAGCAATTCTTACTTCACTCGATGCAGTTGGAAATACAACAAAGGCAATTACAAAAGGAATCGCAATTGCAACAGCAGTACTTGCTGCAACTGCTCTCTTCGGTGCATTCACAGATGCAATCAAGACAGCAGTCCTAGATGCTGGTCAGACTGCAGGAAATCTTGCACTTGAGTTCCAAGGAATCCTCGATGTTGCAAATCCACGCAACTTAGTCGGTCTCATCATCGGTGCAGCAGTTGTATTCCTCTTCTCAGGTCTTGCAGTCAACGCGGTATCACGCGCTGCAGGCGCCGTTGTGATGGAAGTACGCAATCAATTCAAGTTACATCCAGGAATTATGCAAGGTACGGAAAAGCCAGAATATGGCCGCGTTGTAGATATTTGTACACGTGATTCACTACGCGAACTTGCTACACCTGGATTACTTGCAGTGATGGCTCCAATTGCAGTTGGTTTCGGACTTGGCGTTGGTGCACTTGGTGCATACCTCGCAGGTGCAATTGGTACAGGAACTCTTATGGCTGTCTTCCTTTCAAACTCCGGTGGAGCTTGGGATAACGCAAAGAAGATGGTTGAAGATGGAAATTACGGCGGCAAGGGATCAGATGCACACACCGCAACAATTGTTGGTGACACTGTTGGAGATCCATTCAAAGACACTGCAGGTCCTGCAATCAACCCACTTATCAAGGTTATGAACTTGGTTGGTCTTTTGATTACACCTGCAATTGTTAGCTTTGCATTAGGTGGTCGCGAATCAACAAATTCCATTATCGGAATTGTTGCAACGTTGATTATCGTTGCAGCACTTGTGCGCAACCGCCGTCAATCCACTTCTATCGAATACTAAGTATTTAGTTTCCGATACGAATCTCGATAGGGATACATGGCAAAGCAGCTTATAAAGCTAGTGATTGTTGAATCACCAGCTAAAGCGCGCAAAATTGGCGGCTACCTCGGCGATGATTATGTCGTCGAGGCTAGCGTCGGTCATATTCGCGATCTGCCTCAGCGCGCAGCTGATATCCCAAAAGAATATAAAAAGATTGCTTGGGCAAAAGAGGGCGTCGATATCGAAAATGATTTTGCTCCCCTTTATGTAATCAACCCAGATAAGAAAGCAAAAGTCGCTGAACTCAAAGAGTTGATGAAAAATGCTGAAGAGCTAATCCTGGCAACAGATGAAGACCGCGAAGGCGAAGCGATTGCCTGGCACTTAGTAGAAGTCTTGCAACCAAAGATTCCTATCAAGCGAATGGTTTTCAATGAAATTACCAAAGAAGCAATTCAAGATGCGGTCGCAAATACTCGCGATCTTGATTATCACTTGATTGATGCCCAAGAAACTCGTCGCGTCCTCGATCGCCTCTTTGGTTATCGCTTATCACCAGTTCTTTGGAAAAAAGTTATGCCACGTATTTCAGCAGGACGTGTGCAATCAGTTGCTACCCGCCTTATCGTTGAAAAAGAGCGCGAACGTATGGCATTTATTTCATCTGCTTGGTGGGACCTCACAGCAAAGTGCGAACTCGGTTTCAATGCGCGCCTACTTAGCGTTGATGAAAAACGAGTTGCTGCAACTGCAGATTTCGGCGCTGATGGCGCAGTAAAAGAAAAATCACTTGCAAATATTTTGTTACTCGATGAGACAAGTGCGAGATCACTTGTTGAATCGCTAAAAAACACACCTCTGACAGTGAAATCGATGGAGGAATCTCCACGTACTGAGCGTCCAAAACCACCATTTACAACATCAACGCTGCAGCAAGATGCTGGCGGTCGCCTTGGTTGGGGCGCACAGATCACGATGCGCGTTGCACAGCGTTTGTATGAAAATGGCTACATCACATATATGCGTACTGACTCAATCAATCTTTCCGCTCAAGCGATCAATGCTGCGCGCGCTGCTGCAAAAGCACTCTACGGCGCAGATCATGTTGCCGATGCACCACGTGTGTATCAAGGCAAATCTAAGAACGCGCAAGAAGCACACGAAGCGATTCGCCCAGCAGGAGATTCTTTCAAGACACCTGGTGAATTAGCACCAGAGCTTTCCCGCGATGAATTCGCACTCTATGACCTTATTTGGAAGCGTACTGTTGCATCGCAAATGGCTGATGCTAAAAAAATGCAGATGCGCGTTGATTTCGATGCACAAACAAGTGATGGCAAAGCAACAATTTTCCGTGCTAACGGAAGTGTTATTACTTTCGCAGGTTTTCTTGCAGCCTACGACGATGCCACTGATGAAAAAAGCGATGAAGAGTCAGAGGATAAGCGCTTACCTGCAATGACACTGGGTCAAGCAGTAAAGGTGAGTGAATATAACTGTGAGGGCCACGAAACAAAGCCACCAGCGCGTTATACAGAGCCAACACTTGTAAAGAAGTTAGAAGAACTTGGTATTGGCCGCCCTTCAACATTTGCATCCATTATTCAAACAATTCAAGATCGTGGCTATGTCTATAAGCGCGGTCGTGCATTAGTGCCAACATTTCTTGCATTCTCAGTTACAGGTTTGCTTGAAACTCACTTCACAAAACTTGTTGATTACGAATTCACTGCAAGTATGGAAGAAGATTTAGATAAAATCGCAGCAGGTGAAGCTGGCCGTGTTGATTGGTTGCGCGACTTCTTCTATGGCGTCAATGGCCAACCAGGGCTCAACGAACTCAGCGCCGACCTTGGCGTCATCGATGCACGTGCAACAAATACAATGAATTTGAGTGACACAATTGAAATTCGCGTTGGTCGCTACGGTGCTTACCTGCAACAGAACTTGCCAGATCAAGATCGCAAACTCGCAAATATTCCAGAAACCCTTGCACCCGATGAACTCACTTTGGCCCTTGCAATTGAATTACTTGCAGCACCATCAGGTGAGCGCGAACTCGGTATTGATCCTGGAACTAATTTGCCAATCATCGCTAAGAGTGGGCGCTTTGGTCCATATATCACGCAAGTTTTCCCAGTTGTTGTGCTCGCAGAGGGCGAGAAGAAAAAGAAAAAGAAAGCCGATGATCCAAAACCAAAGACTGCATCTCTTCTTTCAACGATGACACTCGACACCGTTACATATGAAGATGCACTGCGATTGCTTTCACTGCCTCGCGTGCTTGGCACAAACTCTTCGGGTGAAGATATAACTGTACAAAATGGTCGCTACGGCCCATATCTAAAAGCAGGCGTTGATTCGCGCACACTCACTAGCGAAGACCAATTGTTCTCACTTACTCTTGATGAAGCGTTAGAAATTTATAGCAAGCCAAAAGAGCGTCGTCGCGGAGTTGCAAAGCCACCACTGAAAGAACTTGGTCTCGATCCAACAACACAGAAGCCGTTGATCGTAAAAGATGGACGCTTTGGAATGTATGTCAGCGATGGCGAAACAAATGCAACACTTCGCCGCGGTGACACCGTGGAAGCACTGACACTTGAGCGCGGACTTGAATTACTTGCGGGGCGTCGCGCGTGGGAGGCCGAAAATGGTGGAGCGTCACGTCCAAAGAAATCTTCACGTAAGAAGGCTGCAGCAAGGGCTGATAAGCCTGCCAAGAAATCTTCGCGTGCGAAGAAGAGCGCACCAACGCTGACAAAGAATGTAGTCAGTGGCGCCGGGGCAAAAGCTAAGGCAAAAAGGGCTGCGACAGGTAAAGCAAAACCAAAATCTGAAGACTAAGCCCCAGGGGAAAGAACTTTTATTCCCAAGTTATACGCATTCTTAGCCATCTGTTTATCGTATGTAATTATTCCTTCAATCTCAGAGCTCAATTGAATTGCGGTAGCGACATGAATTGCATCAAGTGAGCCCAGGGTTACATTTACAGCAAATGACTCAGCAGTAGAAAGAACACTTTTCGACAGATCAACAATTCGAACTTTAGCTAATTCTTCAGAAGCCAAATCTAAATCGTTAGGATTGATTCGCGAGACCGTACGTTTCACTTCAAGTCGCGCAATCTCAGAAGTTACTGGTGGCTCGGTAAGAGCCTTCAACAGTGCAGGACGCTCTGGTTCATCAAAGACAAACTTGAGAATCGCGGAGCTATCTATGTACCAACTCAATAGCGTTCCTCTGCTCGCATCTCCAACAGAACTTCAGTAGAAGTTTTTCCACCCTTAATTTTTACTGGGTGCTTTGTTGGACGCCAATTAGGATTGAGCGCTGGTTTGATCAAACCACTCTCCAAATACTCTTCGTAGAGTGAACGTTTGATAGGTGTAAGACGTGCAACAGGAACACCATGCTCTGTAATTTCAATAATGGCGCCATCTTTCACAAGATCCAAAACCTTGGAAGCATTTTGACGAAGTTCGCGCACGCCTATAGATTTTGGTGGCAGGCCAATAATTGACGGCTTATCTTTCTTGGTAGCGACAACCTTTTTCTTAGCTGGCGCCTTCTTTACTTTTCTGGCAGATGTAGTCATGCCGCCAAGATAGCACAATGGCATAATGTGCTACTTTTAATACTTTCAAAGTATCGAGGTAAAATCCCTTGCCACGCCTCACTTATACGCTCGCGCCCCCGCCCGATACGCTTACCCTGTGACTCCAACGCTGCCCACGCCTAAGCCACCTGCGCAGGATCAAACTCGCGGCGTTCTAGCGATTCCAGCATTTCGCAAGCTCTGGCAATCAATGGCCTTTTCATCCCTTGGCGATTGGCTTGGCCTTCTTGCAACAACTGCGCTGGCGCAACAACTTTCTAAAGGTGATTACGCAACAGCAAACTTTGCAATCGCAGGTGTATTTATTGCCCGCCTTCTGCCATCCGTTTTCCTTGGCCCAATTGCAGGAGTAATCGCCGACCGCTTTGATCGCCGCAAACTTATGGTCGTCTGCGATATTGGCCGCACCGCTCTTTATATTTCAATTCCAATTGTTGGAAATTATTTCTGGCTCTACACTGCAATGATTTTGGTGGAATGTCTTACGCTCTTCTGGTCACCGGCTAAAGAGGCGAGTGTTCCAAATCTTGTGCCTCGCGAAAAACTAGAGAGTGCTAATCAAGTCTCACTATTGGTTGCATATGGAAGCGCGCCGATTGCCGCGATTCTTTTCTCTCTGCTCACACTCTTTAGCAGCGCTATCACTGCAGCATTTCCATCTTTTGCAGGAAACTCAATAGATATTGCCCTCTACATCAATGCACTCAGTTTTGCATTTGCTGCCTGGACAATTTGGCGATTGCACGAAATTCCCAAAGGTGCTGCCGCTAAAAAAGATAGTGATGCCAGTGTTGGCAGATCACTATTACAAGGCTGGAAAGCTGTCAGTGGCTCAAAGATTATTCGCGGCCTCATCGTTGGAATGGTCGGAGCATTCATTGCAGCGGGGGCGGTCATTGGACTTGCGCGAACATTTGTTGGCGATCTCGGCGGTGGTGACGCCGCCTACGGTGTGCTCTTTGGTGCAGTCTTTACTGGCCTCGCTGGTGGAATCGCATTTGGCCCTAAAGTCTTTGCACAATTTAGTCGCCGCCGTTTATTTGGCGCTTCGCTGACAACGGCGGGCATATTCCTAGTGTTATTAGCTGCCATTCCTAACCTCGTGCTCGCCGTCTTTATCGTTATAGCCCTTGGTGCATTTAGTGGAATTTGCTGGGTCACAGGTTTTACGATGATTGGATTGGAAGTTGCCGACGAAGTTCGCGGTCGCACGTTCGCCTTCGTTCAATCACTTATCCGCGTTACCTTAGTTGCCGTCCTTGCGATTTCACCGCTGATTGCAGCAGCGGTTGGAAAGCACACAATCAAATTCCAAAACACACAATTTGATTTCAATGGCGCAGCGGTCACGATTCTAATTGCAGGAATTATTGCAGCCATCATCGGAGCAATTTCATTTCACCAAATGAAAGATCGTCCTAATGTTTCACTCTGGAGCGATATCGCCAATGCAATCAAAGGTGAACTCGGCTCCATTACAGGTGCGCCAACTAAAGGTGTCTTCATCGCATTCGAAGGTGGCGAAGGAACAGGTAAATCAACACAGAGTAAGTTGCTCAAAGCTTGGTTAGAAGATGAAGGCGAAGTTGTCCTGCTTTCTCGCGAACCGGGTGGCAGCGAACTCGGTGTTGAGATTCGAAAGATTTTGCTCAGCCATTCAACGGGTGATATCAGCCCGCGCGCTGAAGCGCTTTTATATGCAGCAGATCGCGCCCACCACGTTCACTCAAAGATTCGCCCAGCACTTGCCAATGGTGAAGTTGTTATCACAGATAGATATTTCGATTCATCGATCGCATATCAAGGCGCAGGTCGCGTATTAGAACCTGGCGAAGTTGCGCGAATTTCACGCTGGGCAACAGAATCACTTTTCCCAACACTGACAATCATTATTGATCTGCCTGCAGAAATTGGAATCGGGCGCCTGAAAAGTCTGGATCGCTTAGAAGCCCAACCACTCGATTTTCACGAGCGTGTGCGCCAAGAGTTCTTGCAATTAGCGCTGCTCGACCCTGAGCGCTATTTCGTTGTCGATGGCCACCAGAGCGTAGAAGAAATACACGCAGCCATTATTTCGCGCGTAGGCGAGCTAGCAGCGCTCAAGCGCAATATAAAAGATGAGGATGGCAACCGTTTACTCAAGCCAATTCGCCGGGCAACAAAGAGTGTGACATCTGGTGTGAAGAGCGGCGTAAAGATTGCAGCATCGCATGCACCGAAGAAACCACATTTGAAAAAGAAGACAGCAAAATCATCTTCTGCAAAACCAAAGAGTGCAAAGAAGTAAGTGATGAGCGTCTTTGATGAATTAGTTGGGCAAGAACATCTGATCTCAATCTTGCAAGGCGCACTCACCGCTTCGCGCACCGGTGAAGAGTCACCCGAAACTTCAACACACGGCATGACACACGCGTGGATCTTCACAGGCCCGCCAGGTAGTGGGCGATCATCGGCGGCAATTGCATTTGCAGCAGCACTTGTCTGCCCCGATGGCGGATGTGCAACATGTAATGCATGTCGAAGTGTTCACAATGGTGCCCACCCCGATGTCGAAATAATTCGCACCGAAGGTCTTTCAATCAAGATCGATGAAGTTCGCGAATTACTCACTCGCGTTTCATGGGCGCCATCAATGGGCGGATGGCGCGTAGTTGTAATGGAAGATGCCGACCGACTTACAGAATCTGCAGCGAATGCTCTCCTGAAAGCAATTGAAGAACCAGGTGCTCGCACAGTCTGGTTGTTATGTGCGCCAACACTTCACGATTTGCTTCCAACAATTCGCAGTCGCGCTCGCCACCTGCAATTGCGCACACCAAGTACGCAAGCAGTCACAGCCGTTCTCACTAATCGCGATGGCATTAGCCCTGGCATGGCCGACTTTGCCGCCCGCGTTTCACAAGGCCACATTGGTCGCGCGCGATATTTGGCAACGAATGAAAGTGTTCGCAATAACCGCGCAACGATTATGAAGCTACCAACGCAATTAGGAGATATCGCCTCAGCCTTCAAAGCGGCGCAAACACTGGTGGACCTTGCAACAGATCAAGCAAAGGCATCGGCTGAAGAGCGAGATGAGCGAGAGAGCGAAGAACTCTCTGCTGCCTGGGGTAAGGGCGCTACGGGCCGTGGCATGGCCACAGGAGGCTCTAAAGCGCTCAAAGACCTTGCAGCTGAGCAGAAAACTAGGGCAACCCGTATGGTCCGTGATTCACTCGATGGAGCCTTACTCGATATTGCCACCTTCTATCGCGATGTGATGATGGTTCAAGCAGGCAGTAGCGATGCGTTGATCAATACAGAACTTGCCCCACAAATAAACGCGCTCGCGCATAAAAGCAACGCGCACCAGACGGTAGCCAAAATAAGCGCAATCATGGAGGCACGAAAAAACTTGAGCCACAACGCAGCACCGCTACTAACCGTTGAAGCCTTGATGTGCGCATTGGCGCAATGAAGGTAGTGATTGCGCGCATTGGCGATTTGAATTCAAAGATCAATTCACATCGTGAAAATCAAAATAGTGGCGTCCAAAATAGCGCGAGCAAGAAAGCTGTGGCGCTCGCAACTGCAACGATTACCGCCCTCGTTCTCACTTCCTGTTCATTAATTCCTGGTGCAAACAAATCTTTTGAAACAATTGAGCAATATCAAAGCCAAAGCTTGAAGTGGGGCAAGTGTTACGAAACCTTCACATGCGCCTATTTGAAAGTGCCTATCGACTACACCAATCTAGAACTGGGTACTTTCAAAATAGCGCTTATCAAATACAAGGCCACACAACCTAAAGAAAAGATTGGCAGCATTGTTGTCAATCCTGGTGGCCCAGGGGCATCAGGTGTGGACTATGCCTATAACGCAGAATATATCTTTGATAAAAGTGTTCTCAAGAAATATGACTTAGTTGGTTTTGATCCACGCGGAATCTCGCGCAGTGAACCCATCATCTGTCTCAATGATAAAGAGACCGATGCCGCCTATGCAGCCGATAGCAAGCCTGATTCACCTGCAGAATTTGCAGCCCTCATCAAAGCCTCAAAAGAGTATGCAAAAAAGTGTAGAGAAAACACTAAGCATGTAACTCACTACAGCACCGCAGATTCTGCTCGCGATATGGATTTACTGCGCGCAGCACTCGGTGATGCCAAGCTAAATTTTCTTGGTAAGTCATATGGCACATACCTCGGCACGCTCTATGCACAATTCTTTCCAGACAAAGTGGGGCGCATGGTTTTAGATGGCGCACTCAATCCCAACATCAACATAAAGGAACAAAATCTTACGCAAACTATCGGCTTTGAACAGGCACTCGATGCCTTTATCCAAGATTGCACTTCTCGCAAAGATTGCCCGCTGCCTAAGAAGTTATCTGATGCGCGTACGTCCTTCACGACACTATTTGAATCAGCAGCAAAGAGTCCGCTAACAACACAAAGTGATCGCGTCGCAACGCAATCCTTAGTTGTACTAGGAACGGCTTATGCCTTATATGACAATGAAACTGGTTGGCCAGTACTGCGCGCAGCCCTTCGCCAAGCAAAGAATAATGAAGGAACAGCATTTCTAGAACTAGTTGATGAATACAGCGCTCGTAATACCGATGGAACCTATTCCAATAATGAAACAGATGCAGAGCTCGTCATTGATTGCCTAGATTGGCACGATTCGCGAAGCGTTGCCGAGATACAAATCGACGCTAAAGAATTTTCAAAGAGAGCCCCAGTATTTGGACCCTATTTTTCCTATAACTCATTGACCTGTAAGTACTTTGTGCCTGCAACTAAAGACGCAAATACACGAGCAACGAATAAAATCACAGGCATTAATACTGCGCCGATTTTGATTATTGGTACAACCCGCGATCCTGCAACCCCGTATGACTGGGCTAAATCGCTGCGAAAGACAATAAATGGCTCACGCCTTATTTCCTTAGATGCCGATGGCCACACTGGCCATGGACGTGGTTCTGCATGTGTTGATGATGCAGTGAATGCCTATTACCTAACGGGAGTTGTTCCTGCCACCGATCGTCAGTGCACGTTGTAATCCCCACACAGTTACCCGAGACATTGCTTCAACAACAATATTGCCACTCATCTTGCTCACACCAAATTCTCGCTCAACAAAAGTAATCGGTACCTCTTTGATTTTGGCACCAAGTGCAACAACTTTGCGTGTCATTTCTATCTGAAAGCAATAACCCTCACTAACCACAGTTGCAAAATCTATCTTTACTAGCAAGTTCGAGCGATACACCCGAAAGCCTGCGGTAATGTCATTGACTTTCAACCCCAACATAAATTTTGCATACTTGTTGGCTCCACGCGATAACACCTCACGCTGCTTTGCCCAGTTCACAACCTTGCCACCGGGCATCCAGCGCGAACCAATTACGCAATCAATCGAGTCATCACTCTCAAAAGCTGCAACCATGGCGACTAAATCAAGGGGCCGGTGCGAACCATCAGCATCCATTTCAATCATTGCTTGATATCCGCGCGCAGCGCCCCAACCAAAGCCAGCAATGTATGCCGAACCCAAACCTTGCTTGCCGGCTCGGCGCATTACGTGCACGCGCCCTAAAGATTCAGTATCAGCAATGCTTTGGCAGATATCTGCTGTTCCATCAGGGGATCCATCATCGACAATCAAAATATGTATGGCAGGCAGCAATTCTAAAACAGAGCCAATCAACCGAGGGACACTTTGTGCCTCGTTATATGTCGGCACAATCACCAACATTTGCTCTCCATTCATGCGGTAAGTATCCCAGCCCCGGGCGCATACATGGTCATGAGCACCCCTTGGGATAGGGCAAGATTTCCCTATGCGCCTAGACCATGTCTCATATGTAACTTCCCACGACCAGTTAGCTGACACAGTGCAACGTCTAGGTTCACGCCTTGGCAGCACATTTGTAGATGGTGGAGTTCACCCACGTTTTGGAACACGTAACTTCACATTGCCACTACAAAATGGTCACTACATCGAAGTTGTTTGTCCACTAGATCACCCAGCATCTGATGCATCTCCATTTGGTAAAGCAGTATCAAAGCGCGCAGCAGAAGGTGGCGGATGGCTTACATGGGTTGTATCTGTCGATGATGTTTCAAAGATTGAATCACGCCTTGGTCGCCAAGCAGTAGATGGTCACCGCACAAAGCCCGATGGTTCTGATCTTCGATGGAAACAAATTGGTGTTCTTGGAACATTAGAAGATCGCCAACTTCCATTCTTTATTGAGTGGATTGAAAACCATCACCCATCAACAGATGGCAAAGCAGTTGCAAAGATTGTCAAAGTTGAAATTGCAGGAGATGAAAAGACAATTACTGATTGGCTAGGTTCTGATACCGCTAAAGCAATTGGTGCAGATGTTGAAGTTGTCTGGGTCAGCGCTGCAGATAATGATGGCGATAATGGAATTGTTGCCGTGCATCTTTCAACACCAAGTGGTGTTGTCAGGCTTGATTAGTAGTTGAACTCCTAAGAATTACGACCATGACTAACTTAAATCACGGTTAGCAAAACCAGTATCGTTTTTTTAGAGCTCTGCGGCTCCAACTGCTTGACTCAGGAGTCGGTACTCATTGGAAAGGGTTATGAGTACCATTACACAACAGTTATTGGAATGGGTGAGCTATGAAGGAAATGAGCAAGTCAATACCGAGAAGGCAAAGAGATCCTAACTTCATCGTTAGATATTTCGTAGGAGATGGAATTGATGTAGGAGGGCTCCCGGATCCCCTTAGTTTGTACACTGAAATGTTCCCATTAATTAAGACAGTTAAAGTCTGGGATATGTCCGACGGTGATGCTCAGTTTATGGATGGAGTTTTGGATAATTCTTATGATTTCGTGACTAGTTCTCATTGTTTGGAACATTTGCACAACCCCATGGAAGGAATCCAAAATTGGTTTCGAATTTTACGTCCAGGTGGACATCTTATAATTACGATCCCAGAAGAGGATTTGTATGAACAGGGAACTTGGCCAAGTGATAAAAACTTAGACCATAAATATTCATTTACAATCTTGAAAAGCGAAAGCTGGTCACCAAAATCAATAAATGTTTTTGATCTAATAACAAATCTGGGAGATCAGGCTGATGTGCGAAAGATATCAATAGAAGATTCAGGTTACCGCTATCAGATGGCCACCTATGATCAAACAATGTCTCCAGTAAGTGAATCAGCAATTGAAATTGTTATCCGAAAAAAAACATTAGAAGATGCTCATGAAAAAGTAAATCGTAGGTCAAATGGAATCCAACCGAGTCAAGACTTACGCCGATACTATAACCAATACAGATTAGATCTTGCGCAAATGAAGATAAACAACTCTACTGGCGAACCATTTAGAGATGCCTCAGAAATCTAGCTTCCCCATTCCTCAGTTATTTGAATTTGAGATTCCAAATTTCTCAGATCAAATTAGAGCTATTGTGATTTTTGATCGTGACGATACATTAATCAAGGATATTCCAGGCTTAGCTAAACCAGACGATATAGTTTGGATGCCTGGGGTGAAGGAATCGCTAAGACTTCTTCACCAAAATCAGATAGCATGTTTAGTCGCTTCAAATCAAAGAGCAATAGCAAGTAAAACAATAACTCTGGAGGAATTATCCTTAGTTAGCAATGAAATGTTCAACGAGTCCGTCGTTTTTGGTGGAAGTCTATCTATTTTTGCTTATTGCACACATGAGATAAGAAAAACAAAAGATATTATTATTTATTCATGTAAATGCAGAAAGCCCCAACCAGGTTTAATTGATTATCTAATAAAGGTGTATCAGTTCCCGAATATTCCAATCTTTTTTGTCGGCGATAAAGATACCGATCGACAAGCTGCTGCCACCGCATGCAGAAAAATCAAATTTTTGCCTTCAAGTTATCTCGAAGACCCACTAAAATTGCTAAACTTATTATTGGAAGAAAATCCAACTGAGGAGTGATTTGTGAATAAGAGCAAAGAATTATCGATTCGAATCGCTGCTGCACAAAAATTGATACTAGATTCAAAAAGTTTCCCTGAAGATGAAATCCTGAAATTAGTACATGAAATTAATTCAACATTTAGGGTGCATAAAAAGATTGCCTTTATAGGTAATGGTGGAAGCGCAGCCGAAGCTATGCATTTAGCTGCAGAATTTACTGGTAAGTGTGTAAACGACCACCCCCCCTTGCCCGCAATCTGTCTGAATCAATCAATTAGTTCAATAACTGCGATTGCAAATGATTATGGGTTTGAAAATATTTTTAGTCGATTGGTGGAAGCAGAATTGAACTCGGGTGACATTCTTATTGCTCTATCAACTTCAGGAAAATCTGAAAATATCCTAAGGGCACTGAATGTTGCCGTAGAAAAAGAAGTAAAGTGTTATTTATGGACAGGCAACAACGATATTGCCATTACAAGTGTCAATGTTTGGAAAGTTCCATCACAAGAAACTCCAAGAATTCAAGAGATACACCTTATGTGGGGTCATGTTGTTGCAGAGCTAGTAGAGTTAGACTGGTGCTAAAAGAATTGCGAAGAGGTAACTTAAACGCCTAAATATTTCAGATAACCTTTTGGAGGTAATGTGCTTGTCGTAAAATCACCACTTCGCATAAGTTTTCTTGGTGGCGGTTCGGACTACCCTGAATTTTTTACTTCAACCAAAGGCTCAGTATTTGGGTGTTCAATAAACTTATATGTCTATGTAATGGCGCTCCCCTTACCCCCATTTGCTGCTGAAAAAATTCGTTTTACATATCGGAAAACGGAGTCTGTTAGTAAGATCTCTGATTTACAGCACCCAGTTGTTCGTGAAATTCTTCGTAGATATAATTATTCGCAACCTATCAATATTGCAACTATGGCGGACGTGTCAGGGAATTCAGGCCTCGGTTCCTCATCATCATTTACGGTAGGTTCGCTCCTGCTGTTCCGGAAGTTCTTAAAATTGCCAATAGATCGGGAGTCATTAGCATCAGAAGCAGTTGATATTGAAAGAAAAG
Source organism: Bifidobacterium breve (assembly GCA_945898065.1). Taxonomy (GTDB): domain Bacteria; phylum Actinomycetota; class Actinomycetes; order Nanopelagicales; family Nanopelagicaceae; genus Planktophila. The sequence continues at coordinate 28,725 of CAMDHH010000006.1, read as the reverse complement.
TTCTTCTTGAAGAAGGTGGATATCAGGATCAGTACTTTGCAGCTTTTGGTGGGTTGAGAAAATTTGAATTCAATGATTTTGGCGTATCAAATCCAAACACTGTCAAGAATTCTACTTTTCTAAAAACTCTTGAACATCATATGTTGCTTATTCCCTTTGGTGGAGCGAGAAATTCTAATGTTTTTGCAAAGAAACATGTTTCTGCAATAAAGGATCGTGAAGTAATGAATCGCATCATGGATTTAGTCCAGTTGACTGACGATGTAGTAAGAAAAATTGATAAAAGCCCAACCGAATCTGCTGTATTTGATTATTTCTTATCAGCAGTCAAGAAATGTTGGAATATAAAAGTAAAAAACAGCACGAATAATGATCTAATGACCGCCAATCAATATATTAACAGTGCAATAGAATATGGGGCAGTTGCTGGCAAGCTATGCGGAGCAGGTTCTAGCGGTTTTATCTTGTTATTTTGTGAGCCCGCTCTACAGAATTCTTTATTGTTGAAACTCGGAGCAAAAAATTACTTTAGGCCAAAAATTGATTTACTTGGAGCTAGGTTTGTCGATAACAACTTGCAAGATGAGAATCTTATGAATGATACTTGGGATGAAAATCGTTGGTCATTATAAAAATAACAATGTTACTATCCAAATTATGATTAGCTGCTATTTTGCTCACGCCCATAAATTTTGGTGCAATAATAGCGTAGAACATTTATCTTCATTATAAAATCGCTCTTATATCTCTATTTTTCTCCATGAAATCTCTTACATTTTTCAATATTGTTTAGGAATAAATAGAACTTTTCTGCAATACTTCACATATGACATGGATGGTTACCGGAGGTGCCGGTTATATTGGCTCTCACATTGTTGATGCCTTTGTTTCTAGGGGTGAGAGTGTGCTTGTTTATGATTCTATGTCTAGTGGATATGAGACTAGAATCAGATATTTGGAAAAAAAGCATCGAGCAACCATTCCTATAGTTAGAGCAGATATTCGAGATTGTGAAAAGTTTGAGAATTCGTGCAACCAATTCAATATATCTGGAGTAGTTCATGCTGCCGCTCTCAAATCCGTAAGAGAATCTTTCGAAATTCCGGAAGAGTATATGGATGTGAATGTCAGAGGTACGAAAAATATTTTAGATATTTCCATAAGTCTTGGAATTAGGAAATTCATATTTTCTTCAACAGCTGCTGTGTATGGAAACCCCAAGCACTCATTACCGGTAAGTGAGAGCGAAGTTTGTTCACCTGTTTCACCATATGGTGAAACAAAATACCTTGCTGAGAAATTAGTAGAAAGTTGTTACAAGGATTTTGGCCTACATGGAGTAAATTTGCGTTATTTTAATGTAATCGGAGCCTGCGCACCAGAACTCGCAGATGTGATGGGTGAAAATCTACTACCTCTTCTTTTGAGTAAAATCAAAAACGGTTTACCTCTTGAAGTATTTGGATCAGATTATCCAACACAAGATGGCACGTGTGTGCGTGATTATGTAGATGTTCGAGATGTTGCAAGAGCTCATCTCTTGGCTGCGACTACTCTGAATGTTTTACCGGCAAGGATGAATATTGGAACAGGAGTAGGTGAATCAGTATTGGATGTAATTAATAATCTATCTGCCGTCATGGGAATGAATTTAGAAATTGTGATGAAAGGTCGTCGGCAAGGGGATCCAGCGTTCCTGTGTGCAGACCCAACAATGGCAGCGAAAGAACTTGGGTTCTTAACCCAGTATAGTCTAAGAGAATCTATAGAATCAGTTCGGAGTTTATTGAGATAGCTACAACTATCAGCATATGAATAGTAAAAAGATCCATGTTTAAGATTTGCTGATAATAGAAAACAGAATCAGGAAAGGCAATTTTGAAAATCAACGGACAATTCCTCGATCTATACTTTCAGCAGTACGACCGTATTGACAGAAAACCAGGAATAATCGTTCACATCCTATGGGTGATGCGAAGATTTATTAGCAGGCCATGGAGAAAAAACTCCAACTTCGGAAGGTTTTATTTTTCGAATACCCAAAAAAATAATTCATCGCTCGTAATGGAAAATTTACCTACAATTGAAGTTGTTTTTGTTGCCAAGTCAGAAGACTTATTACTTCTGAAGAAAGTCATAATCGCTGCGTATAATTGTTCAGTAAATAAAATAACAAAAATTTGTCTAATTGTTCCATTTTCTGAGGTCACGTTTTGCCAAGATGCGCTAAAGCACTTAGAATTTTTTGATATTATTAATATAGTCTCTGAAGAACTGATAGTTTCGACCAGTGTTATTGAACTAATCAGAAAGGAGAGACCAGATCGTTTTGGATGGATTCTGCAACAAGTGCTGGTGTCAGAATTTATTTTGAATTCTGATTCGAGTGGAGTTTTAATCGTCGATTCAGATACAGTTTTACTGCGTCCGAAAGTATGGCTTGATAAATTTGGAAGACAGTTACTTATGCCGACACAAGAGATGCACATGCCCTATTATGATTTCTTGCGTGAGTCGTCTTCAATTTATCCTTTCCCACAAAGCTCCTATGTGAGCCACCACATGCTTGTTCAGCCTGTAATTCTCAGAGAGATTTTGGAAGTATGGGCTGGGCAGTTGGAGTTAGCGCTAAAAAAGGCATTTGAATTTTCAAGCCCAGAAGAAAATTCACCATTTGATTTGAAATATGAAATTTATGCCCAGTATTTATTAGTAAAATATCCAGAACTAGTTGAGTTGAATAAATGGTCAAACCTAAGTCTTCCAAGGAAAAAACTAGAAGAATTCCTTGACGGACACGAGAAAGCTCTTTCCAAGAGTTACAACTCTGTAAGCTTTCATCATTGGAATCTTGATTCGATATGAAAATAAATCAAGGAAAACTGAATGCAGACACGAAGCTAGACTTTTCTTGCAGTTATCCTCATGGCATGGGGGTCAAGCGCGATTTATGGTTTGGTTCGGTGAACCCAGATATTGCTGGCGTAGAAACATGATTTCCCTCGATAGTTACTCTGCAAGTCCAAAAATGCATTTAATTTGTTTGAATATTGTTGCAGCGCCATTTGAAGTTGCCTCCATCAATTCTGATGCCGGTATTCATATTTCACGTTCATACCGTGAGCAAAAGGGGAAATAAGAATGGGAATCAAAAGATTACATGAGCAATTCAACCGTATATCTAAAAATATCGCGTACCAAAGAATTGAAAAACGTGAGGTAAAAGACATAATTCACAATCATTTTTCTTTTTGGTCAGAGCCCGATCATGTTAACAGGCAGGCATTTCTTGAGGTTCTAAATAGAATAGCGCCCGCTCCTGCTGTAATAATTGAAACGGGTACATCAGCTTGGGGTACCGACTCTACTCGCATATGGGACTCATACATTAGAAGATTTGGAGGATCTTTTCATTCAGTTGATATTAGAAAAGAAGCTTCCGCTGACCTTTTTGGACAACTTTCCAAAAGAACCAATCTCCATGTTGCTGATAGTGTGGATTTTCTAGAGCGAAACCTAGACCTAAATGCTGACGTATATTTCCTCGATAGTTGGGATTTGGATCTAAATGACCCTATACCATCTGCAGAACATGGTATGCGAGAATTTCACGCAATAAAGGGCAACTTGAAGAGAGGAGTAATTCTGTTTATTGATGATACACCCTCATTTGATTTCTTGAAGACAATGACTTTACCGAGTGCAGCTCAAGAATTTGTAGATAAATATGGATCTCCGCCAGGGAAAGGTGCATTTGTGAAAGCGTATGTCGATGAAAAAATAGAACACAAAGTTTTGCACCATAATTACAGTTGGGTAATTCAAATTCTATAATAATTAAATTCTCTGATAAAAAGGTAATGATATGAATCGTGATGATGAGAAACAACTTCCTAGGATTGCAGTGCTTGTTTCCGATTCATTCGGAACGCCATTTGAAGATCTTAAGACTGGTATTCATCGGGAGCTATGGCAAAATTTAGAATCATATGGAGTTAGTATATATTTCAGTATTGGCAATAAACCTAATAAAATTCAAGTGATACTTTCCGAATATTCGACAATATTGCGCTATACGAAATGGCTCTGGGTGCTACAACGCGTTGTCGATAGGTTAACTTTGTGTCGCTACAATTATAATTTACCAACCGTAAAGAAGGAAAACCTTAATCTCGTAACCGATATTCCTGAAGGAACGCGATACATGGGTGCAAAAACTCTTGCTGGCTTCAAATTTCTTTACGATTCTGGTTATGATATTATTTATCGAACAACATTGAGTACTGTCGTAATTTCACAGAATTTTATTTCAACTATTGAAAATATTAACAATGAAAAGCCCTACTATGGAGGAAGTGTAGTTTCACTCCCAGGTTTGAATTTCGTTTCCGGAGCAAATCTCTTCCTAAATCGTAAAGCACTCGAGATAATTTTCAGTAATATCCGAAAATGGAAACATTCAGATCTGGATGATGTGGCCTTGGGTAAAATGTTTAAGAATATTGTGAGCATTACACCGCTAAAGTCAGTTAACATCTCAACATTAGACGAAGCAAAAAATTTGAAACGGATAGACCTAGATAATGCAGTACATATTAGATGTAAATCTAGCTCGAAGGTTCGTAACGATGCTGAAATAATGCAGTATGTAAGGGATCATTTCCTAATTTAGCTTAGAACACCGTTTTCAATAATTTGCTTCCAATATGGTACCCAAAGTTCTTTTGCTGCCTTTGGATCAAAATGAGAGTTCTTTATTGCGAATTCTGAGAGAATATTTTTAGTCAAATCTTCCACGCTGTCGATGAATAATATTGGCAAATTTAGGTACTCTAGATTTGTAGACCATTTTGTACGTAGAAGGACTGGAAAAGATCCTTGGTATAAAGTTTCCCAAATTCGATGATTTTCATATCCGTTACCTTCACAACATAATATGAATCGGTATCTTCGTGTGAGATTGAAATATTCTTCTTCGTGCATAAGGTTCTTGCGAACATCAAAAATATCAGGGTTTTGAATGGCAAGGTAAATCACCTGCATTCGAATCTTATTGGAGGGCGCCATGGGGGGTACAAGCACGCGATCCTTAATCGCATCCGGGTGGAAGCTTTCAAAATATTTAGGTTTTCCAGCACGACCAAGTTTTAGGTTTTCTAATCCGATCGGAAGGGTAGCCAAACCCGGTCGAGGCGGAATCGCATTATTCTGACACAGCCATAAAGCAATAGTGTCGGGAATCTTTACATCAAAATCAAAATTCTGATCACTGTTTCCTACGACCAAAACCTTTGCTTTAATCGGCAAATTCTTGGACTCTTCAAGAAATTGTGTCAGCAAATCTCCAGGTACAAAGATTGATTTTGCGTTTCTTAGTCGCCTGATTGATAGTTTCCTATTTCTATGACGCCCATAAACTTCATAGTCTGTCAGTTTTGCGATTGAATCTCCAGAAATATATGGAGAGTTAGTGCTGTACCTATTGATATATTGACTACATTTGATTTTAAAGTACCTTAGGTGGCTAAATTGCATGGGGTAATACATCGCGAATTTGTTACACTCTAAGGGTGAGTGTAAATAATCTTCTACCATCGAAACTCCTTGTAATAGGGGGCGACTCGAGCCTAGGTTCTGCCATAATTGTACTAGCGAAAATACAAGGTTTCGACGTTACTGCAACCACTCGCCGCCAGATAACAAAAAAATGTGAGACCGTGCAATGGTTATTATTAGATATCGAAAATGCTTCGAGCGTTGAGGGGTTTATAAATACTTTGGCCGAAAGTCGCTTTGAAAGAATTATTTATTGCCTGGGGGAACTGAGCAACATTGCAAATTTTGACGAGTCACAAGATGCATATCAGAAATATTTTAATATATATTTTGCAACAAGTGCTTTCATAATGATGAAAATGGTCGCATCTCTTGATTCATCACAACCATCACAGCTTATATATATATCTTCGAGATCTGCTATTTACCCTAGTTTTGATTTCCTTTATGCTGCAGTAAAGAGCGGTTTGACTTCTTTCATCACATCTCTGGCAAAGAGATTAGAGTATCCAATGAGTGCACTATCAGTTGCCCCCGGTTTGATTATAGATTCAAGTATGTATAAAAAAATGGCTAAAGATATTCAGGATAGCCATCACTATAGATCAGGGAATCGATTACTTAGTTTGGAAGATGCAGCACGATTGATTCTGAACATAGATTGCGAGCAATCCATAAGACAAAGTGGTCAAATTATCGAGATTGGTCCTTCATACGAATGAAGAGAGTTGCGGTAATCGGTGCTGGAATTTTTGGATTAGAAACTGCAATCCAATTGGCCAAAGAAGGTTACGAAGTTTCGCTTTTTGAACGTAAAGGTGATGTGCTCCAAGAGGGAACTGCAAATAGCTTACTTCGGCTTCACCAAGGGTTGCATTATCCCAGAGATCTTGAAACTGCGATTCAATCCAGAGAAGGCTACGTTGGATTTCTTGACCGTTTTCCAGATTGCGTAAATGTACATTTCGATAATTACTATGCGATTGCTCGTTCAAAATCAAAAATTGGGAGCAGAGGTCTGGTTGATTTTTCAGTCAATGCGGGAATCGTAGTCGAAAGAGTTGACTTGAGCATATTGGCAAACATTGGGGTAGATACTGATTTGCTTGACTCGGCCTGGGTTTGCACAGAGGGCGTGATTGATATCGACCTTGTGCGCGAACAATATGTCAAGGAAATATTAGAATTTGATGTTCAATTAATATTGAATGCTGAAGTTGTTAGTGCTGATTATTGTGATTCCCAATGGATATTGAGAACCGGAATCAAAGAATATGGACCTTTTCAATTTGTTGTTCGCGCCTCATATGGTCTCGACCGAATCTCGAGCAATATGAAATCTATTTCAAATAGATTATACGAATTTCATAAGACTTTTGCATTAGAAGTAAAAGCGCCCTTATCTAAATTTGGACTAACAATAATTGATGGAGATTTTTTGAGTGTTTTACCGAAAGGATTCGACGAAAGCTTTCTAATATATGGTCCAAACCCTAGCGTGATTGCTAGACATATTGGCTCTCATTACCCCATAGATTGGGACGATGAACGCAATTTTGACTTTGTATTACATGAAAAAAAGTTAATCGAAAGATTTCAATACTATTTTAGAGATTTGTCAGATATTGAAGTTATTCGGCAATTGAAAACTGTACGAAGTATTCAACCAAATATGAGTAAAATAGACAGGAGACTCAGCAAAGCCACACTAATCGAACACAATTTCATTGATATTTGGTCTGGCAAAATTGACCATTGTGTAGGGGTAGCCAAGGAAGTAAGTCAAATTATGGCCAAGTCATGAAGCGCACAATTAGGTTACATGCGACCGGTGGTCTTGGGAACCAGCTCTTTATCTGGAATGCAGGGCATATCCTTGCTATTCGATACGAGGCACGAGTACGCATTTTTTTTGACCCGTCATCACACAAAAATACCGATCGACCAATATTACTCAATGAGTTATCAAGGAATTGTTCCCATGCGATAAAAGTAGAAGAATTTGCTTTAGGGAGCATTCTCTTCCGAATTATTGATAAGATTTCAAGGTACTCTCCAAAAATGGGTAGGAAAATTAAGTTATTATTGTTGATATTTGAAGAGAAAGATTCTATTCAAGATATAAAATATCCTTCCAGAGCTCCATACTTAGTTAGAGGAAATTTTCAAAGGTGGAAAGATGTAGAATCTGCTTTTGATTTTTGGGCGGAAGAGGTATTGATTCTTATCAACCGTTATCTTGCGGCTCCGCCAATATCAAAGGTTATAAAGGAAAAATTCGATGTTATGCATATAAGAAGAGGTGACTATAAGTTGTATGCAGATTATATGGGAGTTCTAAGTTTTGATTTCTATAGAGAATTTTATAATGCATCTCAAAGGATTTTAGTTTGCACTGACGATGTAAGCGAAACGGCCAGAATACAAAGTGAATTTCCAAAATGTGAAGTACTAAATCCAACAGACTATTCTCCATGGGAGACGCTAAGTATTATGAGTAGGGCTTCTAATATAATTGGGGCCAATTCAACATTCTCATGGTGGGGAGCATTCTTTGGTTCATATTTTAATAAATCAAAAATTTCTTTACCTCACCCATGGCATAAAAGCAGCCCTGACCATGATCGACTCTTTAGAAATCCAACAGCTGTATATATGAACTCCATATTCGAATGATGGAAGATTTTGGGAGTGCAATTAATCTTGTATTTGTTCATTTAGGTCAAGCGACTGCTAACCATATTGAGCCAAATCTAAAATTGATTTCAGCCAATTACCCTAATTATAGGACACATCTTATTCTTAGTGAGAATACCAATATTTTTCTTGATAGCAATTCTGATGTTTCAATTTTTATATACAAACCAAAACTGGAAATTGAAAACTTGCTCAAAAGAAATTTCCAAGACACTTCTTTTAGAAATGGTTTTTGGAGGTATTCATTTGAAAGACTCTTTGCGTTATCAAGCTTTCATCAAGCTAATCCTCAAACAAAAATCATTCATCTTGAGTCAGATATTTTCTTGTTCCCCAATTGCCCCTTGGACAAATTTTTAGAACTTCCGACAATGTCATGGCTCAATGTAGATGAAAAAAAAGACGTTGCCAGCATAATTTATATGCCAAGCCTTGAACAAACTGCGAAATTTGAGAGAAGATTAATTTCACATTTGGAAAAAGAATTAGAAACAACAGATATGCTTGCGTTGAGAAGTTTAAGAAATAGTTTTCCGGAAGACTATAATTTACTACCGTCTATGTCATCGGGGTTTCCTGAACTCCAAAATATGATGTTAGAAAGTGATCATGAATCAAGGCACTTCGATCAAATGTGTAGATACAACATTTTTTTTGGTGGGGTGTTTGACCCTGCTCCATATGGGATGTGGCTTACTGGAATCGACCCGCGAAATAATTACGGAAAAACAAACTTGTTTGATACGAGTACTATTTTGAAGGCAAAATTTTATATTGATCCGTCTAAATACCAATTCAATTACAATCGTCTCGAAGGACTAACTTTGACTACGAATAGTCAAAAATTGAGAATATGGAATTTACATATCCACTCTAAGTCATTAAAGATTTTTAACGATTCTTGGGAGAGTGAAATTCAAAGATTAGTTAAGCTTTCACAACATAAAACTGTTATACAAGAGTTCGATATTAGAATATTTTTTTCACTCGTACGATCAAATTTTCTTGAAGGATCTCTACTGCCATATGTCTATTATTCACCTGTAGGAGTAATTGTCAGGAAAGTTCACAATTTTGTCAGAAGATTAGGCAAAGGTTCCAAATGAATGTGTATTATATTGCTATAGAAGCACTTATATTACTCGAATTATATTAAAAGGAAATAGAGGCAAAATATGCGAATCCTAGTTACAGGTGGAGCTGGATTTCTGGGTTCGCACATCTCCAGGAAATTAGTTGAGTCTGGCCACGAAGTTCTTGCCTTAGATAATTTTTATACTGGGACTAAAGAGAACATAGAAGACCTCATGAAAAGTTCAAAGTTTGAGGTTATTCGACACGATGTGACGTTTCCATTTTTTGTTGAAGTAGATGCAATTATGAATATGGCTTGTCCGGCATCTCCCTTGCATTATCAAAAGTTTCCAGTGCAAACCACGAAAACGAGTGTCATAGGTGCAATCAACATGCTGGGACTTGCAAAACGTTTAGGTATACCGATACTTCAAGCATCAACTAGTGAGGTATATGGGGACCCAATAATTTCTCCCCAATCAGAAGATTACCTAGGAAATGTAAATCCCATAGGTATTCGTGCTTGCTATGACGAAGGGAAACGAGTGGCTGAGACTCTCTTTTTTGATTATCACCGACAATTTGGAATTGAAATAAAAATCGCACGAATTTTTAATACTTATGGACCAGGTATGCAATTTAACGATGGCCGAGTTGTAAGTAATTTTATTATACAAGCACTACGTGGGGATGATATTACGATCTACGGTGATGGTAATCAAACCAGATCTTTTTGTTATGTGTCAGATCTTGTAGATGGTCTTATTCGTTTACTATTTACGACAACTAATGTTACGGGTCCAATTAATTTAGGAAATCCAAAAGAGAATACGATTCAATCACTTGCTGAAAAGATTATTACTCTAACAAATTCCAATTCAAAAATTGTTTCATTACCATTGCCAATGGACGATCCTCGACAGAGAAGGCCAGACATAAGCCTCGCTTCGAAAACTTTAGATTGGAATCCAATAGTGGATTTAGAAGATGGCATAATTCGGACAATAGAGGACTTTAGAAAGCGAATGCTGAGTGGCTCTTAAGGCTATTCTAGCGGGATAACGTGAACACAAAACGCTTTGACCTTTCAATCATAGTGCCTATCGGGAATTTTCCTAAAGATAAGGCAAATTTGACGCAAATTTGCAACCGACTTAGTCATATGAATGTTGAAGTAATACTCATTCTAGATTCTCAGTCAACTGATTCTATAGTGGAATTAGAGGAAATATGTCGATCTAATTTTCTTATCGACTATAAAGTTTTAGCAGCTAATTTGGGAAATCCTGGCGCTACACGCAATTTAGGATTAGATTCTTATAGCCGTTCATGGGTTACTTTTTGGGATAGCGATGATTTACCGAACCCTATCCCTTATTTAGAATACGTTAAGCCTGATAGCACCTTCCCTGCGATCATCATTGGAGCATATGTGGAGAACGATTTGAAGGTTGGTGAATATTCTAAACACCTGTTTGGAGAAAATGAGAAACACAATTTGGAAACTTTCTCCTTTAACCCTGGAATTTGGAGAATCATTTTTACTAGAGACGTCGTGGGTTTTAGTCGATTTTCTTCAAATTCTATGGGCGAAGACCAAGAATTTATATGCAAAATTTTATCCAAAAATCCAAAAATCCATTTCTCATCTGAAATTTTCTATGAACATTTTACAGGTTCTTCAAGCAGCCTCACAGGTAGCAAGGTACATATCTCTGATCTCACGAAGTCCATCAAATCATGTTACGAAATCCTTTCGCAAGCTAGATTGTTTCGAAAAGAAATACTGTTTATATGTCTTCGACAAATTCAAACCTGTTTAAAATATGGTGAGAATAGTTCGAAGATTTTTGCAATGCTAAATTTTATAAAGTGTATTCTAAATTTGAGGCGCTTAGAAATCCTATACATTTTCCGATTCATCTATTTGCAGGTAAATAAGGTCTAATCCAAGATGGTGAACATTAAGCGCTCTCAAAAGAAGTCGGTGTACTTGTTTCTAACCGGAGGGTTAGGAAATCAGCTTTTTCAATATGCCGCAGGCTCATACCTAGCAGAAAAACAAAACTTGAATTTAGTAGCTGATATATCGACAGGCAGTCCGAGGGTAGATCAAATGGGTACACCAGAAATTTTCTCATTTGACTTGCCTCTAATGGATTCAATAAATCCCATACCGTTCACTACACCTCTGGTTAGTAGAATTTGTGGATATCGCCTAAGGCGTGCCCTTAATCGAAAATTTATGAAAAGGGATTCATCTAACCTCTTGGATTTTATTTTTCGAGATTTTTGGATTTCTATTTCTATCAGGAGATTTATAAAACTTTTTGTCTCAGAAGAATTAGGGAATGTTCCGTTGCCGAACTATAGGAAATCAACTTATCTAATTGGTTATTTTCAAACATTCTATTTTGCACAATATCCTAGAGTTTATGATTCACTGATGTCACTTCGACTTCGTAATCCAAATTTGGAAGTTGCTCAATATTTTGCCCTATCAGAATTAGAAAAACCTTTAATCGTGCACGTCCGTCTGACGGATTATTTGTCCGAAGTAAGTTTTGGCATACCTAGTACTAAGTACTATTCCGACTCTATATCGAAGCAATGGGATTTAGGAATTTACAAAAAAATTTGGGTTTTTTCAGATGACATTGAAGGAGCTCGGCAGAAAATTCCTCAAGATTTTCATTCGAATATAAGGTGGATCTCGGACGCGGATCTCGATTCGGCATCTACTCTTCAAGTAATGCGCTTTGGACACGGATACGTAATTGCGAATTCATCCTTTAGTTGGTGGGGAGCATATCTGTCTTATAAAACCAACATTAAAATCATCGCACCTAAACCATGGTTCAGCGGAAAAGAGGAGCCCAAAGACTTGATTCCACTAGAATGGTCACGATACGAAGCATATTAGGTGGGGTGTGAATCGATGAATTTTGCTAAAAGGTTTCGAAACAATTCGCAGGTCCAGCTCATCGAAAATTCTTTTAGAATCTTAGAGATAAAAGATCGAAAAAAGATTTTGATTGTAATGTTGTTACAAGTACTCCTAGGATTCTTAGACCTTCTCGGTGTTATGGCAATTGGAGTCGTTGGTGCGTTAGCTGTAAACGGGATTCAATCGCAACCTGCGGGAAATAGAGTGACCAGTGTCCTCGAGTTCCTTTCCCTTGATGGCATGAAATTTCAAAACCAGGTGGCAATTTTAGGCGCAATGGCAGCATTGGTTCTTATAGGTCGAACGCTCATGTCAATGTATATTACCAGGAGGATACTTTATTATTTAAGTCGTCGCTCTGCAATCATATCTTCTAACTTGATTTCAAAATTGCTTTCACAGAAATTACTGACAATATTAGAGAAAAGTACACAAGAAACTCTTTACGCATTAACTAGCGGCGTGAGTACTTTAATGTTAGGTGTTATTGGAACAGTTATTTCTGTTTCTTCAGATTTATTCCTTTTGATTCTCTTATCAGGTGGGCTATTCGTAATTGATCCTGTTATCGCAATAAGTACTTTCATTATCTTTTCACTAGTTGCAACAGGTTTATATTTCGCTGTTCATAATCGTGTTAATGTACTAGGAAATGAAAGCACAAGGTTAACGATTAGAAGTAACGAGAAAATTCTCGAAGTTTTGAATTCTTACAGAGAATTGTATGTACGTCATCGGAGGGCATTCTATATAGAAGATATTAGTCAGACCCGAATGTCCTTGGCTGCAACTTCTGCAGAATTAGCCTTTATTCCAAATATTGGGAAATACATCATCGAAATCACCCTCGTCTTTGGTGCTATTACGGTATGTTCAATTCAATTTGCAATAAATGACGCAACACATGCTATTTCAATTCTTTCAGTTTTTCTTGTCGCAGGAAGCCGAATTGCTCCCGCAATACTAAGAATTCAGTCAGGGGCAATTGCTATAAAAAGTAGTGCGGGACCAGTATCAGGGGCCCTAAGTTTGATAAAAAGAATAGGCAATTCAGAAACGCTTAGTGATTCTGAAGTCCCTCTTAATACAGAACATATTGGATTTGTAGGCAATGTCGAAATTATGGATGTTTCATTTTCCTATCCTGGGTCTTCCGAAGACGCGGTAAGCAAAATTTCTTTAGAAATCCCCCCTGGTTCCATTGTTGCTTTTGTGGGTCCCTCGGGAGGAGGAAAGACCACTCTCATTGATTTGATTTTAGGTTTGCTTGAGCCTAAGAACGGAGTGATTAAGATTTCCGGAATTGATCCTGCAGCAGCAATTCAGAAGTGGCCAGGTGCTATTTCTTATGTCCCTCAAGATGTGATGATTGTAAGTGGTTCAATACTTGAAAATGTAGCGTTAGGTTTTCCTAAGAATGATCAATTTGAACAATTAGCCATAGAAGCACTTCGAATTTCACAACTTGAGAAATATCTCGATAGTAAAGAAATGTATTTGGATTCCCAGGTTGGTGAACGTGGTAGTAAAATGAGTGGTGGTCAACGTCAACGGCTAGGAATAGCTCGTGCAATGTATACGAAACCGAAATTACTTGTACTTGATGAAGCGACGAGCGCCCTTGACGGTCAAACTGAATCTGACTTCTCTGACGCAATAGCTGAGTTGAGAAATAATGTAACTGTATTGATGATTGCGCACCGATTATCAACGGTTAGAGGCGCTGATATTATCGTCTACATAGATGAAGGTAAAGTAATTTCGTATGGCAGCTTCGAAAAGGTAAGAAAAGAGATTCCTAACTTTGATGTGCAAGCATCCAGAATGGGATTATAACTGGTTAAAATGTCTTACTTAAGTCGAGACGATAAAGGTTCTCTCCTTTTGCTTTTAGGGAATCGGTAAAAATCCAACAAAAATGCTTTAATCGGCAACAATAAATGCCTATTAGATATACGAAAGATTTTCGTTTCAAGTATTTGGTTATATCTCAAGGCTCCATAATCTCTAGTACTTTGCGCAAAATCCAGTTCTTTAGAAATTTCGTCTAATGGCAAATTCATTGGGAAATCACCAAGGGAAGTATGTGCTGCGACTGCATCATTACCAGCATTGGAGACTAAATTCACCGGGGGGAGCAGGCAAAATTTTTTCTGAAAATAAAATTCAAACGCTAAGGGAATATCCCAGGTATCAACTTTTCCAGAAAGCGCTCTGTTACTTCCAATGCCCCAATAAAGGTATCGGTAGTCAAATAGGTGGCGAAATCTTAACTGCTTATGTTGCAACAAGCTAGCTCGCATTAACTTCCACTTACTAGACCAGCCCGCCCAACCCCAAATCATCGGATAATTAGTCCAAGAGCAATGATTCGATTCCAAGTTAGAAGGAAAGAGCTGCGTCCCGGACACCATCCAAACCTCAGGATCGTATTCATAAATTGATAATGAATCTTCTGCATATTGGAAAAAACTCTTGCTGATTTTTAGATCATCCTCTAACACAATACCTCTTAATTCCCGAGAAAAAAACCAATCAATGGCTGAAATTACTCCTGCTCCGACTCCTAAATTGATTTCATGGGTTACAACCTCGATATTCATGTTGTAATCCAGGCGGTATTTTCCAATAATTTCAAGGATTCGAGACCTATTCAACGTGTCACTAGCATTTCTTGGTCCATCAATAGATACATATATCCTTGGAACTGCGGAATTTCTTAGAACACCTAAAAGATAATCCACTCCTTGAGGACGAGAATAGGCGATTATCAGGCATGCAAGATTCATTCTATTTGTATTCCTTATCTTTACTAAATTTAAAATGCTTAATATTTTGGCAGAAAATATGATGATTTCTGCGTACAAAAGATTTTAAGTGGCCAATAGTTAGTTGCAGATTGAATAACTCTTGAAGTTCTATTTGCAAGTAGCAGATTATTTTTTGAATTGAAGGCGGCATAAGTGAATATTTAAAGATTAGTAAGAATCTCTTTCTTGCTAAATGTGAAATTTCTGATGACTTAAGTCTAATCTGTGATCCAAGAATAAAAATATGCGTAGAGTGCATATTTACTCTAGGAAAAAAATAGGGATTAATGCCTTGCTGCACAAGAAAATAAGTAATTGCTACGTCGTCAGGGATTCCCAAGAATTTTCTAGGCTCGAGATTTATTAGGACCCTACATGCTGGTTGTGTAAGATAAATTCCAGTTCCGGTGACGAAAGAAAAAGTCTTGTTCTCAAGAAGACCTAAGCTCCGAGACTCGTCAATGAATCCTCCAAATAATGCTTCTCTGGAATCGAAATTTTCTAGGTCTTTTATCAAATGCGGAATAGAATAGTACGTTGAAACGTTAGTTCGAATTAAAATCTCAAACAATAGGTTGTTTACGCACCAATTCACGGCCAGTATGGTTTTTGTTAGGATATTTTCATAACTTTCTATACAAGGAACAAATAAATCTACTCCACTTAGTTTGTACTCAGAACTATTATGCCCGCGGATCCACAAAGCTGAAATGTTTTTCGGTAGGTTTGAACACCAAGTTTGCTGTTGTGCCTCACGATCAGCCTCATTCACGCTATCTTGACTTGCCAGGATGAGGAATATAATGTTTTTATCAGAAATGTCGTCCAGCATTTAGGATAATTCTTGTGAGTGAAACATTGGTAATTGATTATTAAGTTTTGCATAGTCATAACTCATTGCTAATTTATCTTTATCGGAAATAATGAATTTATCGTTTTTCCAAGGAAAATCTAGATGAGAATCAAAAGGGGTTATTGTTCGCTCAGATTCTGGGGTATAACAAGCACTTAGTGCGTATGCCATAGTTGAATTGTTCTCTAGGGCTTGGAACGCATGACCAACACCCGCAGGAACAATCAAGATTTCTCCGCCTTTATTTGAAATCTCAGTCACATTTATTTGCTCGAAAGTCGGTGAGCCCGCACGTAAATCAATAAGGATGTCTAAGAATGTTCCAGATATGGCAGTCAAGATTTTTTTTTGATTTTCGATAGCGAGGCTATAGTGAATTCCCCGCACTACCCCCTTTTTTGATTGAGAAAAAAGCAGCTGTTTTGGCGTAAAATCATTGAGGTCATTTTGAGTAAAGTCTTTTGAATTGAACCATTCCGAAAGATAGCCACGTTCGTCAGGGAAAGTATTCCTAGAAGTCTTAGAAACCCCATGAATCATTGCTGGGTGCGAAATCATTTACAGATTCTACTTTAATTACATGACTAAAAACTGACTTAATGGGTGCTTCAAGAAGCAAAAAAGTGCGAAAGTGATACTTTTGGAGGAATTAGCCAATCATTTCTAATTCCTTCAATTTTGGAAGGTTCAATCAGGGAATATTTGGGCCGTATCGCTACACCTTTGTTTTGAGTAGATTTTGTAGGCAGAATCAAGGAAACATCATAATTGAAAATTTCAGCTATTGTTCGTGCCCATTCCAACCTTGAAGTTACACTTGGAGTAGCTATGTGCAAAATACCTGGATTCATGACACTCTCAAGGATTCCAAATATAGCATGGACGACATTTTGGGTCCAAGTGGGTTGGCCAAACTGATCGTCTACTACATGAAATGGTTTATTCATTTGAAGTTTTCCCAGAATCGCGCTGACAAAATTTTTCCCATCCTTACCGTAGAGCCAAGCGGTTCGAATAATCCAGTAGTCACTATTCGAATTTTCAATTATCGCTCTCTCGCCTGCAACCTTGGCTCTACTATATTCATTAATTGGATTGGTAACATCAGATATCTTATTGAATAGATAGTTTTCTGATGCAAAGACGGAATCTGTTGAGATATGAATTAGACGAATCTTCTTGCTTGAACAGATCATTGCAATATTTCTTGGGCCTTGCGCATTCGCAGCCCAACATGCATCCTTTTCGATTTCCGCTCGGTCAACATTTGTAAATGCAGCACAATTTATAATCCAATCTGGCTTCAAACCATCTACAGAGGCAAGCAACCCAGAATAATTGGTAATATCCAGATTTTGACGATTAACAAAAATGAACTCAAAATTTTTAATCGTATATAAGCGCTGAATCTCTCGGCCAAGTTGGCCATCAGCGCCTAATACTAGAATTCTGGGGTTCATTTTTGGATATTCACTGATTGACTCCAGTAATTCTTATTATCAAGATACCATCGATAAGTTTCTTGCAATCCTGTTTCAAAATCAACCAACGGTGAAAAGCCTGTCAAGTTTGAGAGCTTTGAGTAATTTACTGAATATCTCATATCGTGACCTTTTCTATCATCTATGTATTGAATGAAGTCTTCAGTTTTACCTGATAATCGCAATAAAGTTTGCGCAAGTTGTACGTTGTCTAATTCTGTTCCGCCACCCACATTATAGATCTCACCAGCTAGACCTTTCTCAATTACCAAGTCAATTGCTCTGCAATGGTCGCTCACATGCAACCAATCTCGTTGATTTTGACCGGTACCGTAAATCAAGATTTTTGAACCTTGTGCTAACCTGATTATAGAAGCAGGAATCATTTTTTCAGGGTGTTGGTATGATCCGTAGTTATTCGAGCATCGGGTAATTCTTATATCCAAACCATGTGTTCTGAAATACGATAAAGCAATTAAATCTGCGCTTGCTTTTGAAGCTGAATAAGGAGAGTTTGGACTTAGCGTTTCTTTTTCATCCCACGAGCCTGCGTCAATCGATCCATAAACTTCATCTGTCGATATTTGTATATATCTCTCAATATCATTCCGTAGTGCTGATTCAAGTAATACATGAGTTCCTAATACGTTAGATCTTATAAACTCAGCGCTGCTTTCAATAGATTTATCTACGTGAGATTCAGCCGCAAAGTTGACTATCGTATTTACTCCGGCACTGATGCTTTGAACTAGCGATACGTCAGTGATATCACCATGAATAAAACGTAGTCTAGGATTTTCAAAAACGCCATTCAAGTTTTCCAAATTTCCAGCATAAGTCAAAGCATCTAAAACAATGATCTCCGACCAATTGCTATCTTGCAGCAGTTGTGAACGCACAAAATGGGAGCCGATAAATCCAGCCCCACCAGTAACCAAAATTTTCAAATTTTATCTCCAAGTTGAATGAATGTATGCGCAAGTATAGATAGTCTAGAGACATGAAAGGCATTATTTTAGCGGGTGGTACAGGCTCCAGGCTATGGCCAATGACTATTTCGGTAAGTAAGCAATTACTTCCCGTATACGACAAGCCTCTAATATATTACCCGCTCTCCACTCTAATGCTAGCTGGAGTCAAAGATATATTAATAATTACCGCTCCCGAAGATGAAAAAAAATTTCGTACACTCCTTGGGGATGGTTCCCAATTAGGTATTTCAATTTCCTATACCATTCAAGTCAAACCTGAAGGTATCGCTCAAGCCTTTTTATTGGGTGAAGAATTCATTGGGAATGAATCTGTCGCCTTAATACTGGGTGATAATTTATTTCATGGGGCAGGACTTACAGGATTACTTCAAGAAGGTTTAGGTCAATTTGGAGCAAGAATTTTTCTGCATGAGGTTTCAAATCCGGGAGATTATGGTGTGTTAAATGTCGATCGAGATGGTAACCCAACTTCGATTGAGGAAAAACCAACTAATCCAATTTCCAACTTAGCTGTTACTGGGTTATATTTTTTTGATTATCATGTGTCTGACTATGCAAAACTCATCAAACCTGGAAAACGTGGTGAACTAGAAATTACCGATTTGTTACAGATATATTTAGAAAAGAAAAGCCTATTATCTTCAAGGCTCCCGAGGGGTACTACGTGGTTGGACACGGGAACACCTGCTTCCTTACACGATGCATCATCTTACGTTCGAATCATTGAAGAAAGAACAGACCAGAAGATTGCTTGTGTTGAGGAAATCTCTGCACGAAATGGTTGGATTCAACCAGAAAAACTCTTTGATATTGCATCAAAATATGGAAAGAGTAAGTACGGTAACTATCTAACTCGAGTTGCGAAAGAAATAGAAGACTTGGCCGAATAGAAATGAATGAAATTTCGGTTTCTTTTGATCGCGAAGCATTTCTTTTCCAAAACTATGGTGGGATCTCGTGTTCGTTTGCAAATCTATACAGGGAGTTTGTTTTTCATCCCGAACTATTAATAAAGCCGCAATTTCAATTTTTTCGAACGGATAATTACCATCTGCTGTCGATGCAAAAAGAATTGGGATTGGATCTTTTACCACGCCGCAAATTTATTCAGTCACGAAGCGGATATAGCACACTGCTTTCTTATGGTGTGGTTAGAACTCTGTCCTCAATGTGGGCGGGCGGAAGGTCTCCCAGTAATCCCGTAGATATTTTCCATGCTACGTACTACAGACCTACATATTACGAAAGCCGTAAGTCTAAAAAATTAGCAGTCACTATCCATGATTTTATTCCTGAAAAATTAGGTTGGCTAGGTGTGCGCAACCCTCATATTGGTAAAAAAGCATTAACGAAAAAGGCAGATCTTATATTTTGTGTTTCAGAACAAACCGCACAAGACCTTTTTGATTTATATGGAATTTCAGGAGATAGGGTTCGAGTTGTTGGGCAAGGTATCCACATAAAATCTGAAAAATCGAGAAATTTTGAAACTAAAATCTTAGAGGGAAAAAAGATTCTATACGTCGGTCATAGAGCCGGCTATAAGAATTTCGAACTTTTAATATCTGCAATAAAGGAACTTCGAGAAACAGATAAGACAATTATTCTTATCGTGGCGGGGCCAAGATTAGATTTACGAGAGACCCTTCAACTCAATTCAATGTTAGGGCCCGAGGCTTGGCGCTCATTCTTAAATCCAAATGATGAAGTCCTTCAGGATCTGTATTCCAGTTCAATCGTCCATTGTGTTACCTCACACCTAGAAGGATTTGGGATGACAATACTTGAATCAATGTCAAATGGAACCCCAGTAGTTATGACAGATATACCAGTGTTTCACGAGGTCGCCGGAACAGCAGGGATTTATTTCGACCGCGACTCTGTTTCTAATTTAGTTGAGAAAATTAGCCACGCCATTCAGGAGGCTGGATATAAGGAGCAAAGTGTTTTAGTCCGCAAACATGCTGAGAAATATTCGTGGAATCTTTCAGCGAAAAAAGTGTCCTACGCTTACCAAGATGTTATGAATTAGCAACTAGGTTTCTTTCAAGTACCGGGTAATAAACTAAATATTCATCCTCATGGTTGCTTCTCAGCTTCTTGATTTTTTCGATTATTTCCTTTTTGAAATTCCAGGCGGGAACTATGAATAGAATTCGTCCAGTGAGGTCACTCATTACCGTAGGGCTTGAGACGATACATCCTCCCGCAGGAGAAAGATTGCCAATTTTCAATAAGGTGTCATCAAAAATATAGTCCAAACTTATCCCTGCATAGTTGATAAAGGTATTTCCTTTGGCTGCCGCGCCATAACTTGCAATCATGTAGTTATTCCCACGATATCTGTCAACAATATAGTTAACTTCTTGGGTACGGATTTCTGCCAGCTTTCGAAATTCGTCATAAATTTCTGGTTGATATAAGCCCATATTTAGTTCGTCTTGCTCTCTGGCAATTGAGTTTGTACCCCTAAATGCATGTCCTATTTTCCAAAGATAAGATGTTCCGTGTACGGGAACTAATTCTACGTCAATTAATGATAACCCAGCTCGCTCAAGCAGTGCTCTCATTGATCGAACACAGAAGAAGCTGATATGTTCGTGATAAACAGTATCAAATTCCCCGTCCTGAAACATGTTTGCTTGCGAAGTTTGAATATAAGCAATTCCATTTTCATCCAAGCAATTCTTTATCCCAAGTAAAATATCTAATGGGTCTGCTGTATGGGCAAAAACATTCATCGCGACGATTACATTAAAATTTGGAGACAACAAATTTGAAAGTTCGTGCGTAAAGAAAGATGGAATTGTTAGCACATCTAACTTAAGAGCTTCTCGAATCAAATTTACTGCTGGATCGACACCAAGTTTAGTCCATAAAGTTCCATTGAATGTACTCAAGAATGTGCCATCGTTGGAGCCTATGTCAAGAATCATGCCTTCTTGACCATGATTTCTCAATATTTCCTCGCGCAACCACTGGAAGTAATTGTATAGTGTCTTAGAAGTGCCGCTGACATAGTTATATTCTCTAAACATTCTTTCAGGATTTACAGCGATAGAAATTTGTCCATGAAAACAATCATTACACTTATTTAGTGCCAGCGGGAAAGTTTCTAGTTTTGTCCCAAGAGGTAAGAAGTCATTCGCCAGTGGCTGATAACCTAAATCAATTACTTGGCTTAGATTGATGCCTCCGCACGCAACACAATTATCTAATATTTGATAATTCAAGTGAAACCTCCCTCTAAAATATAGTTGTTGAAGCCCTAAAAATCACTTTGGTCAAATGATACCAAGTTCGCGATTATCAGTAAATTTTCTATATATTTTGCTCGAATTCTAATCACCTTGTACAGTATGAGCCCATGCAGCAAGACAAAATAGGCTTGAAGTCAATCGCACGTAATTCTTTAGTCGTTATCGAGAAAAGAGATTAGGAATATTATGATGAAGACTGTTCTTGTACTCGGATCGGCTGGACAAATCGGTGGCCACCTAGTTATTTATTTGAAGCAAAAAAATTACAGAGTTTTAGAGTATGACATAGCTAAGTCGAACATCGAGGACTTGCGACTCCCTCCTTCTGGTGAATTCGAATCCTTAGTCAACGAATCTGACTTTGTCTTCTTTTTGGCATTCGATGCAGGCGGCTCGCATTATCTAGCAACCTATCAAGACACATATGAATTTATTGACAATAATATGAGAATAATATTGAACACAGTTTCGACATTGAAGAAACTCAACAAACCATTTTTATTTGCTAGTAGTCAGATGTCGAATATGTCCCAGTCTACTTATGGCCTTTTAAAGGCTATTGGTGAGAGGTATTCAAGTTCTGTCGGAGGGAAAATTGTAAAATTTTGGAATGTGTATGGATATGAAAATGATGTTACGAAATTCCATGTAATTAGTGACTTTATAAAGATGGCTGAAGAAACAGGCGAAATTAGTATGAAAACCAGAGGCTTGGAAACTCGTGATTTCTTGTATGCAGATGATTGTTGTGAGGGACTTGAGACAATTATGTTGAACTTTCAAGATATCCCAATTGATGAAGAATTGCATTTGGCAAACTTCGAATGGAATTCGATTTTGGAAGTTGCTCAGATTGTCAGCGAACACTTTGGTGCGAAGATTATTCCTGGAGAATCTGGCGACAACGTACAACTGGATATTAAAAATACTCCAAACAAGTATTTATTAAATCTTTGGAAGCCAAAAACAAGACTTAGAGAAGGAATTCTGAAAGTTATTGAACTTCAGTCAAGTTCTCGATAGATCCAGTTATATGTTTGAGTTAGCCCTTCTTTTAGGGTCACGTTAGGTGCCCAATTGAACAATTCTTTAATGAGGGTGTTGTCTGAGTTTCTGCCACGAACGCCTTTGGGTGCGTCGAGTGCATACCGTCTTTCGACTTTGATTCCAGCTATCTCTTCAACGATATCTACTAGTTGATTGATGCTTACTTCTTCACTTGAACCAATATTCAGTGGTAGAGAATATTGACTTTCCATAAGCAAATTGATTCCTTTTAAAGTGTCATCAATGTAAGTAAATGATCGCGTTTGCTCACCATCACCCCAAATCTCGATGTGATGATTTCCTGAAATTACGGCCTGGGCTATTTTTCTACAAATCGCCGCCGGAGCTTTTTCGCGCCCTCCATCAAATGTTCCATGTGGTCCGTAAACATTGTGAAAGCGCCCTACTCTTACCTGCAACCCAAAATCTTCAAAATAGTGATTACACATTCGCTCGCTAAATAGTTTTTCCCAACCATAGCCATTCTCAGGATCGGCGGGGTAGGCATCGCTTTCCTTCAAGCCTAGGTTGTGAGTTTCCAATTGCATACTCTGTCTATAAACACAGGCAGATGAAGCATAAAAATATCTTTCAACATTGTTTGAGCGAGCAACCTCTATTAGGTTCGTATTTATTAGAACAGAGAGCATACAAAGAGCTTTGTTGTTTTCAATAAACCCCATACCCCCCATGTCTGCCGCGAGGTTGTAGACGATATCCACGCCTTTCATAACTTCAAGGCAGTTTCCATAGTCACGCAGATCAATTCTACGATTTTCTACTGAGTCAAAAACTTGGTACCAATCATCGGACTCTTTGATGTCAACTGCAACAATATCTTTGAAACCCTTATTGATGAGGTCCTGAACTAGCCAACCACCAATAAATCCACCAGCCCCAGCTACTAAGACTTTTCCTGAAGTTTGCATTGCCACCTTTTCTTTGAGCGAAGTTACGCAAGAATCCCAACTCTATTCATGTGAGATTTTATCATAATGCGTGGGCATTAATTCAGGATTTCATCTCGAGATGATTGCTTTAAGTTTAGTAAGAACTTGGTACGGCTATTTTTTTAGGAAGAAATTCTTTGATGGACAATATTCCTTTATCTCTAATTTGAAACCACTCATCTAATTCCGCTCGTTCTGGGTGAGTAGGCGAGAATGGCCCCACAAGAATTGCATCATTCTCCTCGTTCTCTACTGCGATAGGTAACGTTCTAAATTTTTCATTCGATATGTGAGAATTTTAGATATAAACTTGCTCAACAGATTCCGAAAGTTTAGTATCAAATAAAAAAATTTCTGTCACTATTACTTATCGCTATCACTCTTGTATTTATGTCTTTTTCATAAATGCTCAACATTTTTTCAAGCTTGCTACTTGGGCAAAATATTGATTTCGCATCCTGTACATCGGTTACCGAAGGCTGTTTGTATTTTCTACCGGATGAGTGAAAAGAAAAGTCACAAAGCGCAGCAAAACTATCGCCAGTAAGATAGGGAGAGTTAGTGCTATTCCTAAACACACGGCGACCGACTCGGACCTTCACTGATAATAATTTGCCTTCAACGAAACTCGTGGATATATGATTAATATAATCCAATTCGCCAGTTGAAGTGCCCCTAGCAGTCGTGCCTAGGGAATTCTTGGTTAGTTGTTTGTCATCAATGAATCACGTTTTTCCACAATTGAGTAGGGAAAAAGTGTTTCAGTAATTATCTAGGACGGCGACGTCTTTCGAATTGTCCCGGACGTGGTTTTCTATTTCCACGAGCAAGACCTTTGTTCTCAACGATTGGCGCAATGTATGGAACTCCTGATGGTTCTTGAGCTCCGGTAATTGTCATCAAGTCGGTATCTAGTGGCTTGACTCCAACAAACTTAGGATTTACTCCTGCGCGCGATGTTAGTCCACCAATAGATTTCTGTTGTTTAGTAGTTGCAAGAGTTACGACTGTTCCGGCCTCACCTGCGCGAGCTGTTCGGCCTGCACGGTGCAAGTAATCCTTGTGATCTGTTGGTGCATCAACGTGAACAACTAATGAAATGCCATCAACGTGAATACCGCGTGCTGCAACATCTGTTGCAACGAGGGCCGCATTCTTACTCTCCTTGAATAACGCCAAAGTACGTGTGCGAACTGCTTGTGACTTGCCACCGTGTAAAGCTCCAACTGGAACACCTGCATGTGCAAGTTTGTCAGCAAGGCGATCTGCACCGCGTTGTGTTTTTACGAAAAGTATTGTCTTTCCATTACGCGCAGCAATTTGATTTGTAATCTCATCTTTATCTGTTGGATGCATGACAAGTACAAAGTGCTCCATTGTTGAAACTGATGCACGGTCATTTTGCAATGAGTGAGTTTTAGGTGTCTTGAGATACTGACGTACTAATGAATCAACACCACGGTCAAGCGTTGCCGAAAATAGCATGCGCTGACCATCAGGTTTTGCTTGATCAAGAATTTCTTTCACAACAGGTAAGAAGCCCATGTCTGCCATTTGATCTGCCTCATCTAGAACAGTGATTTGAAGATCATCTAATTGAACTTCACCCTTATCGAGTAAGTCGATTAGACGTCCTGGCGTTGCAACAAGAATTGCAGTTGCTTTGCGCATTGCGGTGATCTGCTTTGCATATGCCATACCGCCAGCAATAACAACTGAATCGTGACCAATTGCGCGAGCAAGTGGTGTTAGAACTTCATCAATTTGTTGTGCAAGTTCGCGAGTAGGTGTGAGCACTAATGCAAGTGGCTTGTGTGGTTTTGCTTGCTTACCCACAATATTTGTAAGGAGTGCTAAACCAAATGCAAGAGTCTTACCTGAACCAGTTTGTCCGCGACCCAAGATGTCATGACCAGCTAGTGCATCTGGAAGCGTTGCAATCTGAATAGGGAAAGGGTGCGTAATGCCTTGTGAATTCAGGGCGTTAGCTAGCGCTGGTGCAATACCAAGGTCACGGAAGGTTGTTGTTACCTCAGAAAGTGGTGTTGCATCAATCAGGTTTGCATCTGCAAGGTTTGCTGAGATGTAGTTATCGTCTGCACCAAAATCAATTGCTGCATTGCTGTGTGATTTTGAATGTGCTTTGTAGTCATCACGCGCATATGCAGGTGATGCACTGCGACGATCGCGGATAGGCTTACCTTCGCGCTTTGGGCGGCTTGCATAATCTGCATCGCGCTCTACTCGATAGTTGGCAGCGCGAGTATCTGGACGCTCTGAAGTGCGTGCGCTGCGTGTTACTGAAGTTGGATCAAACTTTTCACGTTTACGTGGATCAAAGTTTGGGCGATCATCATCAGTGCGTGCAATCTTTGCTTTCACTGCATCACGACGATTTGTTGGACGTGTATCTGATTTCTTGAAATCTGGACGTGGACTACGAGCTGGAGTGTTTTCATTTCCACGAGTACGTGGAGCACTTGCGCGTTCTTCGCGATCATTTACAAACTTCTTTGCACGACTTACTGGTTTTTCAGTTCGTGCTGGTCGCTCTGGACGAGTTGCCTTAGTAAAACGTGCAGGCTTTTCGGTGCGTGCAGTTTTTTCTTCGCGTCCTTCATTGAAATCTGGATTCTTAGGCTTTGATGCAGTTAATTCCTGATAACGCTTCGCACGCATCTTTGATCGCTCGTTGTTGCGAGCTTCTTTCTTAGAAACTAAAGATGAATCAACATCGGCGTAACGCTTAGTTGTTGGGCGCCCTGTTGCCTTTGCTGCAACACCTTTACGCGCATTCTTTTGTGCAGTTGTGTGGCGAGGCTTGGCAGTGCCAGGTCCCTTAACTGAAGTTGATGGGGCATCGAATGAAGCAGCTACTTTGGCTACCTTCTTGACGCGGGGTTTTCCGGCCTTGGCCGATGCTGCGCGACGGGCTTTTCCGGGCGCTGAAGTACGTGGTTGTAGAGACATAGAAATACATACCAATCGAGACGACAAGCGCGTCTCGGTATGACCGGGGCTATCGGCGCTAGCTAATGCTTAGCGGCGGCCCGTCAGGGTGGTGATAAGACTCGCATGTAAGTGGCCAATTTAGGCTCACTTTGAGGGAAGTTCACTGCTGCGGGTGCAACAATAGGTAAAGGATACCCTGAATTTTCGATAAAGCCAAAAGCAAACTGGTGCGCTACTTTCTAATGGCAACGTAATTAGTGGGGCGAAAGGTTTCATCAAGCTCAGAATAATTTGTAATGCGTAGAGGTTCTCGTGGTCCTAAGCGATATAAATCAAATCCTAGATCTGAAAAGAAATACCAAAAGTCTTGAAAATATGTACGGGTATCAATATTGCTACCGCCAAATTCAAATTGAATGACTGAAACTTTCTCTAGAGCTTTCGTTGCGCCCCTTAGGACATCTAATTCATGGCCTTCAACATCCATTTTTAGGATATTTGGTTGCCGACCATTTCCATTGTTCTCTAACCATGTATCAAGCGTAAACAATTGAATATTTTCTTGATAACCAAAGTCGATTCCAAAGTGTCCAACGCGTCTTTTTGTAAGGCTTCCTAAACCGCTTGCACTTTTGTCGGCAAATAACGTTGCGGTTGTATTTTCTTTTCCTAGGGCAACATTTGCGCATTGGATAGAAGTCTTGCCAACAAAGCGTTTTTGAAGATATTCGTATGCTTCTTTGCTTGGTTCAAAAACAATTACTTCTGCAGATGGAATTTCATCAAGTAGATCAGCGGACCAATTTCCGAGATTTGCACCAACGTCTAAAGCCAAGACTTTTGAGATTTTAAGTTTTTTGGCGAAATAAGCAATTGCCTTAGCTTCTTCATCAGTGGTCCCTGCCCCCCCAGCCTTTCCCTAAATGAGATTGAACTTTGTCCTCGATGAAGCGAAGGATCGAAAATGGGGTCCGATTCAGGATTTGGGTTAGCACTAGACTTGAGTATTTCTTTAGCGAGCTCATGAGTTGTGACTGCCAACGAATGTATAGACAGGTCATTTATGTCACGGCTTTTTCAGACATGGATATACAACTCTATGTAATAAAAGCATTAGAAAAGTCAATACAAAGGATTGGAGCCTTTCGATCTTGGATAGTAATTCTTTTCGGATGTAGATGACATCACCAAAAAAACCAGGGTGAATAGGGGCTCTATAAAGTTTAAAGTTTGATGTCCGCATAATCTTATGAACTTGTATAAATGAGCCATAGATGGTTTTCTGCACGGTACTGTATAGGTAGGGGGGGGTGCGAAAATTCGACATTTTATGCATTTCAACCTCGATTTGCGCGATTGCAATATTCTTAAGGGTGGTGGTTGCCCCTTCTAAAACAATGTGGGGTACTCCTTCAACATCGAGCCAGAGCAATCCGCTTGAAGAATGTGCCATAATTTCGAGATCGATTGTTGTGCAAGGGAATGAGACATCTAACTTCTTGTTAACGTCATCATGTTCTTCGTGAAAAACAAAAATTGAATTCCCATCGCCTGGATTTCCAGTTGGCGAATACATTTCGACGGTTCCAGGTTTACTCCAAAGCGCGGAACGTACAAATTTGATCTTGTTCGGAATCCCGTCGAATTTAGCCTGCGCAATATCTGCAGCTACAGAATCTGGTTCAAAAGCGAAAATAGCTTTCATACCGGGCAAGCCTGCTATGCGTAACGTGTCAGTTCCGTCGTGGCAACCAGCCTCAATTGCCCAATCGATGGTCATGCCCCGATTTTGGATGATGCTTAGAACCCCTGGATTTCCATATCGAGCATAGAATTTGTCCAGAACTTTCCCCATGAATTGAGGATACTACACTCGAGTATTGGAAAATGTCCGTTTTGTCCACTATCCGCGACAATCTAGGATCAGATTCGTAGTAGTCAGTAGAGGCGGCGACGGTCGGCTCTGCAATACAAAACCGGTGAAAAAGGAATCAATAAAGTGGCACTAAAGAAGAAGACTGCAGCTACTGCAGGCCCACGCGTGTGGACCGTTGCAGAGTTGGGTGCTTTCTACACAGAGCACCGCAGTGAACTTCTTGCCCACGC
>CAMDHH010000005.1 GCA_945898065.1 Bifidobacterium breve | reverse complement strand
GGTGAAAATTCTCCCCAGCCATATTCGCCTCTAAAGAGTGCAACTTCGCGGATATGTATTCCACGAAAATTAGTCTTTGTCGGCAATGCGACTACGCGCATTGTGGAGAAGAGTTCTTGCAACATTGATTAGGGACGCTTTGGAAATTTCTTGAAATCTGGTTCGCGGCGCTCTTTATATGCATCGCGTCCTTCTTGTCCCTCTTCTGTCATGTAAAAGAGAAGCGTTGCATCACCTGCAAGTTGTTGAACGCCAGCTAATCCATCATCTGCAGCATTCAAACTTGCTTTGAGTAAACGCAGCGCCAATGGAGAATTGCGTAACATTTCGCGACACCATGAAACTGTCTCTGCTTCAAGATCGGCAACAGGTACAACTGTGTTCACGAGTCCCATTGCGAGCGCTTCTTTTGCATCATAGGAGCGAGTCATAAACCAAATTTCGCGAGCCTTTTTTTGGCCAACGCTTGCAGCAAGTAATCCAGAGCCGTATCCACCATCGAATGAACCAACCATTGGACCTGTTTGACCAAAGAGCGCGTTATCGGCTGCAATAGTTAGGTCGCAGACAACATGTAATACATGGCCGCCGCCAATAGCCCATCCTGCAACCATTGCAACAACTGGTTTTGGTGTGCGGCGAATTTGTACTTGTAAATCTAAAACATTGAGGCGACCGATTCCTT
Source organism: Bifidobacterium breve (assembly GCA_945898065.1). Lineage (GTDB taxonomy): Bacteria > Actinomycetota > Actinomycetes > Nanopelagicales > Nanopelagicaceae > Planktophila. Next base: position 55,907 of record CAMDHH010000005.1, on the reverse strand, counting down.
TTTTAGCAAGTGAATCATCTCCAAGGTATCCATCGTCACCGCGAACGCTTATGTCGCCACCTGAACAGAATGCTTCTGTGCCTTCGCCAGTCAAAATAATGACGCCAACTTCTTCATTATCTCGAGCGAGCGAGAATGCAGATTGCAATTCAATAATTGTTTGTGGCCTAAATGCATTGCGAACGGAAGGACGATTGATCGTTATCTTGGCGATTCCGTCACCGATTTCGTATTTCACATCGGTAAATGCTTGCGCTCCAGGAGCGCTCTTCCATTGCGGAATCTCGCGACTGCCAAAATCACGCTTGATCGGTCTGCTCACATTTCCTCCATCTTCGTTGCTAGCGATAGCCTACGACGGCAATGGATATGAAGTCACAACGAGAAGTGAGCCTCGTAGGCTCGGAAGAGCCCCTTGCCGAAATAATGGCAAAAATTACTTCTGCGCTCCACGGCAATGGGCCGGCTCTGGCTTTTGGACCAGTCCAATCCTTATCCGTACCAGATTCAATTGCAGTAGTCATCACCACTACTGGAAGTACGGGAGTTGCCAAAGAAGTTGCTCTCACTGCGCAGGCAGTTATTGCATCGGCGCAGGCATCACATAAATTTCTTGGAGCCAAGATTGGCCAACGTTGGTCGCTTTTGCTTCCACTTACTCATATCGCAGGAGTAAATGTCTTGGTGCGCTGCCTTGAATTACAAAGTCAACCAATTGATTTGAGAAATTTTGATGGTGAATATCCACACACGGATTTCACGGCAATTGTCCCAACTCAGTTATATCGCGCACTCCATGGTGATGAAAGATTGTTACGTCATTTACAGTCTGCGAAAGCTGTACTTGTTGGTGGTGCACATTTACCTCGACACCTGCGAGATCAAGCTGAACGCCTTAAAATCACAATTGTTACAACCTATGGGATGAGTGAAACTTGTGGTGGATGTGTTTATAACGGTAAACCACTCGATGGTATAAAGATTGAAATTAACTCAAAGTCATTAGTGCGAATTAGTAGTCAATCTCTCGCCTCTGCATATCTGAATGCAGAAGATGAATGGCAGAAATCTTTTGATGGTACATGGTTCACTACTCAAGATATCGGCGAATATGCAGATGGTTATCTTCAGATCCTTGGGCGAGATGATGAAATCATCATTAGCGGTGGAGAAAATGTTTCCCTCAGTGCTATCGATGAGCTCTTATCACTCCACTTTCCTGATATTGAAGCGGCTGCATTCGCAGTGACTGATGTCGAATGGGGCCACGCGCTTCATTTGGCAATTGTTGGTGAGATTGAAAATTCAACATTGCTTATATTCTTGGAAAAGACTCTTGGAGCAGCCGCAAAACCTAAGAAAATACATAGAGTTACTTCGATTCCCCGAATTGGGATTGGCAAAATAGATCGTAAAGCACTCCTAGAATTACTCCACAATGAATAAATGGATTCTTGGCGCGCGCCCCCGTACTTTGCCGGCAGCTATTGCTCCTGTACTTGTTGCAACAGCACTTGCCGGAGATGAATTTCAACCTTCGCGAGCAGCATTAGCACTTCTGGTTAGTTTGAGCCTTCAAGTTGGTGTGAATTTTGCAAATGACTATTCCGATGGAATTCGAGGTACTGATGCAGATCGTGTAGGGCCAACTCGACTTACCGCTAGTGGCCTTGCATCACCTGGTGCAGTAAAGCGCGCTGCATACATTTCATTTCTTATTGGAGCAATTGCAGGGCTAATACTTTCTGCGCAAACTTCTTGGTGGCTCATACTTGTTGGCGGTGTTGCAATTCTTGCTGCCTGGGGTTACACAGGTGGACAAAATCCATATGGCTACAGTGGCTTTGGAGAAATTTCTGTATTTATATTTTTTGGTTTAGTCGCAACAATGGGAACTTTCTATGTTCAAACTGAGTCTGTCACTTTGCAAAGCGCTCTTGCATCGATTCCAATAGGAGCGCTATCGTGTGCAATTCTTGCTATAAATAATATTCGTGATCGTGAGAAAGATTTCCTGGTGGGAAAATACACTCTTGCGGTCCGACTCGGCGATCGTTATGCCCGTTACTTTTTTGTTTTTCTCATTATTTCGGCTCATACCGCAGCGATAGCAACCACCTTTCCATGGGGTGCTCTTACTCTTCTTGCCGCTCCGATAAGTCTTAGCGCTTCCCGTAAGGTGCTCAAGGGAGCGCATGGGGAAGAGTTGATTCCGTTACTAGGCGCAACCGGAAAATTGCAATTGCTCTTTGCCACTGTTTTTTCTGTCGCGTTAATATTTGGATGAGGTTAGACTGCTCTCATGGTTAAGTTCCTTCTCCCCATATTGCTTGTTGGTTTCATGATTTACACACTTGTTGACTGCGCACGCACCGATGAATCGCAGGTTAGAAATCTTCCAAAATGGGCATGGATTGCAATCATAATTATTGTCCAAACAATTGGAGCAATTGCATATTGGGTTGCAGGGCGACCAAAGCGTCCTGGTCGTGGTGGCGGTCCAAAGCGTCGAATCTTGCCACCAGATGATGACCCAGATTTCCTACGCAATATCTAATTTATAAACCTGAGTAGGTATGTTTTCCTGCTCCATACATATTTACATAAATGTAATTAAATAAGAATGTAGAACCTGCAAATAGACATAACCAAGCAGCTCTGCGTCCGCGCCAGCCAATCGTTACGCGCGCATGAAGATATGCTGCATATGCAACCCATGTAATAAATGCCCACGTCTCTTTTGGATCCCAGCCCCAATAACGACCCCACGCGCTTTCGGCCCAAATTGCACCGGCAATTACTGAAAATGTCCAGAGTGGAAAAACAAAAGCAACGAGTCGATATGAGAGTTGATCTAAAACTTCAAGAGATGGGAGTCGTTGCGCCCATACGGTGCGAGGACCCTTGCGCTCCATTGAATCCAAATATAAATATGCGCCTGCAATAACGTTGGCAAGAAGAAAAACACCACCAGAAATAATTGCGGTTGAGACATGAATAACTAGCCACGTAGATTTTAGTGCCGGTACAAGAGGTGCACTTGGACGATATAGAACTGCAATAGCGGTACCGAGTGTAAGCAAAACCGCGATAGAGACTAATAATCCAAGCCAACGCAGGTCATATTTACGAAGTGCAGCTAAGTATGCGCCGGTAAATGCCAATGCACCTGTTATTGAAAATTCATACATATTTCCCCATGGGACGCGCTGCGCAGATACTCCTCGGGAAATAACTCCGGCAAAAAGTAAGATAAATCCAAGAATCATCATCGCTGTTGCAATACGAGAAGCTTTCTCTGTACGTGTGTAGTCCAGAGTCTTTGTTATGAGATTTCCATCTGTTGAGTCTGCTGACTGTGGCGCGCGAACTGCCCACGCAGTTTCATAAGCATGTGCAAAGAATGAAAGTGTAAAGACAGCCATCGCTGAATAAATTGAATAGTTTGAGATGTAAGCCCATCTTTCTGACATTATTTCTCTCCCTTTAGCGATGAAACTAACCTTGCGATTTCAGTTTCAAGTCCTGGTGCTGAATTCTTGGCTAAGCCAGCAACTTCAACTTTTCCAGATTCGCTTATTCGAATCCAGATGCGTCGCCTTCGTGTAAAGAGTGAAGCGAGCAGCCCAAGGATGGCAACAATACCTCCAAGAAGTGCGTAATTCTTTCCGGGATCTCCTACGACCTGCAAGTTCACCCAAGGTACATATGCTTCAAAAGTAATTGAGCCACCATCATATGAAAAGCTTTCGCCCGGCTTGAGTGATTCAAGTCCTATTCGCTCCATCTTTGAAGTATCTATTCTGTACACAGATTGAGGAATACCAGTGTTTAACCCTAAATCTCCTCGCCAAATAGAGAAGAGCATTTTTGGATCAAGGGCTTCGGGAAAGACACTTATTCCCCCGCGCACAGAATCACGCCCTTGAGTTGGTAGGAACGTTGCAACAAATCCTATTTGTGGATCTGCATCTGGAACTTTTATCGCACCGATTGATTTTAGGTTTCCATCTTGTGGCAAGAATGGCACTGGGCCTTGCAGAGCTACATTGCCATCGCTATCGCGCACAGTAACTATTGGCGAGTATCCATTTGCCTGTAAGTACACATTTGTATTTCCGAATCTAAGAGGGCTATTTACTTTTACTGTTCTCTTCACAGGCTGCGCACCTGGACTCTCCACAACAGATACATCCAATGTGTAATCCTCTGGAGCATTAGTAAAGGTGTTGTACTTAGCAACGAAATTATCGACAGTTATGACAAAGGGAGGCAGATCTTTTTCGGATAATAATTTGCCGAAAGTAAGAGAGTCGTAGGTTGTAGGTACATTTATAAAACGTTCTCCCACGTTGACGATTGCATAGCCGCGCATTCCAAAGAGTGAACCAAGTCCAACACCTATCAAAATCAATACCAGTGATAAATGAAAAAAGAGATTTCCAGTCTCGCGTGTAAATCCCTTTTCAGCAGAGATTGAATTGCTCTCTTGAAGTATTCTAAATCGCGAAGAGCGAAGCAAAGTTTGGGCTTTTTCGATCTCTCCACCCTGGGACTCCCATGTTGTGTAAAACTCCATACGATCTAAATTTTTTGGTGTCTTTGGTGGAAGCGCGCGCGCCGCGTGAAAATGTTCTACCGAACGCGGAAGCACGCAGCCGATAAGTGATATGAATAGCAATATATAGATTGCACTAAACCATGGTGAGCCATAAACATCAAAGAGAGAAAAGCGATCCATCCATAATGCAAGAGTTGGTGAATTTGTAAAGTAGTCACTTACTTTCATAAGGTTTTGATCTCGCTGGGGTATCACAGAGCCGGGAATGGCAGCTACGCCAAGCATGAGTAAAAGAATAAGTGCAGTACGCATACTTGTAAGTTGGCGCCAGCTATATCTGAGTAAACCGGTGGCTCCGAGTTCAGGCAGCTCTATTACTTGTGACATTAGATCACCGGCACAAAATTACTGATGAGCGAACGAAGAGAATTCATTACATTGCTCCAAATGCCCGAAACTTGCAGTAATCCGATTATGAGCAAAAATAAACCACCGATAATCGTGATTACATTCCCTCTGCGAACTAAGAGTTTACGTAATTTCTCTGACTTATCTAAAAATAGACCCGATGCGATAAATGGGAGTCCGAGTCCAATGCAATAACCGAAAGATAGAATAGCCCCACGCAGCGCACTAGATTCTTGAAATGCTAACGTTTGAACAGTTGCAAGTGCTGGCCCGATACATGGAGTCCAACCAACGCCGAAGAGAAAACCGAGAAGTGGTGCGCCAAGGAGGCCCCCAGTTGTATTCATTTTTGGTCGGAGTGTTGCAGAGATTGGAAATACTCCTAGGAATATGAGTCCGAGTGCAATTGTAAATATTCCAAGTATTCGAGTAATTCCAACTTCATTGACAGCAAGTATTGATCCGATTCCTCCAAAAAGCAGGCCATAAGAGATAAATACGGTTGAAAATCCAAGGACGAAGAGTAAGGAGCCTAAGAAAACCTTGCCCCGATTCTTAGAGAATCCTGCGGCAAAAGATAAATAGCCTGGGACTAATGGAAGCACGCACGGTGAAAGAAAAGAGACCAGTCCTGCAATAAATGCGATGGGAAATGCAGCCAGAAGAAAGCCATCAAGTAATTGAGCAACAATCAAATCTTTCATTCGTTACTCACTTTTTCAATCAAAGAAGTTAAAGAAGCAACAGTGATCGCACCTGAAATGCGTCCTGCTACTAATCCATTCTTATCAAGAACTACTGTTGAAGGAATTGCATTTGCAGGAAGTGTATTTCTAAAGCCTATAAGTACTGAATCATCAATGAGGGTGGGATAAGGAAGTGCGAATTTCCGCTCAAATGCTTCAGCGCTTGCTGGATTATCACGCGTCAATATTCCAATAAAAGGTACATCACTATATTTAGTGGAAAGAGCGGCAAGAGTTGGTGCTTCTGCGCGACATGGTGCGCACCACGATGCCCATACATTGACAACTGCTACACCTTTCCCAGAGTATGAATAATTGACTCCTTTGAGTGTCATGCCAGAAAGTGCTGGTGCTGCTTCACGTTTAGATTTTTCTATAAAAGTGATACTTCCATCACCTGAAATAAAACTTTCTTGACCAGAAGATGTTCCTCCCCCACCACACCCCGTCAAGAATATGAGGGAACTCAGTGCTACTAGGAGGAATCGTTTTGACATTATTTTTTCTTTGGGAGTAGATGGCGAGCAGGCTCGGAATAAGATATTCCGGAGATCACACCATCTTCATCAAAATGCACACTTGTGACAGAGGCTAATGTGCATTCACGCTTTCTAGGATCATGAAGTAAGTGTCGATTCTCAATCGCGCTTCTTAGAATCCATATTGGTAATTGATGGGATACACAGATTGCATCTTTTCCATTAGCAGCATCTTTTGCTGCGAATACAGCTGCCAGCATTCTATTTATCTGTTCTACATAAGGCTCACCCCATGATGGTCTCCAGGGATTATAAAGATGACGCCAAGATGATGGGTGTTTGAGAACACCGCTGCCCAATTCAAATGATTTACCCTCAAAAATATTTGTAGCCTCAATAAGTCGCTCATCAGTCGTAATTGCAATATTGTGCAAAACTGCAATTGGTGCGGCAGTTTCTTGCGCACGCTGCAATGGTGAAACATGAAGTGCACCTAGATCAATTGATTTAGACCATTCACCTAATGTCGCTGCCATTTCTTGGCCGCGTGAAGATAAATACCAACCAGGCTGGCGTCCATAAAGAATTTTGTTTGGATTCTCGACTTCTCCATGGCGAAGTACGTGGACTGTAGAGCTCATTGGATAAGCATAAAGCGTCGAAACTAAGGCGCTATCGGTAGGGTAGTGACATGGCACTCACGCAGAATCGAGCAGCCTTTTTTGATGTAGATAACACGCTGATTCGTGGCTCCACGCTCTATTTCTTAGGTCGTGGCATGTACCAACGTGGCTTCTTCACAAAGAGGGATATTTCTCGATTTGTCCTGGCCAATTTACGTTTCAGGTTGACTGGAAAAGAAAATAAAGAAGAGATAAAACGTTTTCAAGATGCTGCAACTGACTTTATTGGTGGCCATTCTGTAAAAGATATTGGAGTTATTGCGCAAGAAATTTACGATGAATATGTTTCGCCAAAGATGTGGCAAGGAACAGTTGATATTGCTGAAAACCATATGCGCAATGGTGAAGAAGTATGGCTAGTTACTGCAGCTCCTGAAGATATGGCAACCCTCATTGCAAAAAGATTGGGATTCACTGGAGCCCTCGGCAGTAAAGCTGAAACAAAAGATGGAATTTATACTGGAGCCATGCAAGGTGAGCTCTTGCACGGAAAAGAAAAGGCAGTTGCTATTCAAAAATTAGCGAAGGAAAAGGGCATAGATCTCTCCGAGTGCTATTCCTACTCTGATAGTCATAATGATTTACCGCTTCTACTTGCAGTAGGGCATCCCAGTGCAATCAATCCCGATGCAATTCTTGGTATTCGAGCAATGGCTGAGGGCTGGCCAATCCACGATTTCAGGCGCGCTCGGATATTTACAAAAGCATTTTCTCCAATCGTTATTCGAATTGCGGCTCTCGCGACATGGCTAACTCCCCGCAGAAAGCGCGACTAATACCGCTTCGATTACACAGAATGACTCACTTGCCAGTAATGTAGGCAAGTTATGGAAAAGCGCTCATTTACCGACCACTTACGCAGTGTTGATGATGAGGCCTTGCTTGCACTTTTTTCCATGCGCCCAGATCTTGTAACTCCAGTCCCACCAGATATTGCATCCCTTGCTGTGCGAGCAACATCTGCTCCAAGTTTGGCACGCGCAATAGATTCGCTCAATAAGTGGCAATTCCAAGTCCTTGAAGCGTGCGCAGCACTTGATGAACCAATGCGCGAAAAAGATATCGTTGCACTCACTGATAAAGCAGCGCTAAAAGTTATTCCATTTCTTATATCGATTGGGCTTATTTATCCATCAGATGACGGACTTCGATTGCCCTATCAACTTCGAGAAGTGATTGGGAATGAACCAGCCGGTCTTGGTCCAACATCAATGGCCAAACTTAAACTTTCAACACTTGATGAAATGCCTGCTGATGCAAAGAAAGTCTTGTCTCACTTAGTGTGGGGACCACCGCGAGGAAGTGTTGGAGATATCAAGAATCCTGGCTCAGGGGTTGCATGGTTACTCAAAGAAAAATTCTTAGTCCCACTTGATCAGCGCACTGTTATCTTGCCTAAAGAGGTTGCTATTCATTTGCGCGGTGGAAAAATTCATAAAGAACAATTTGTATCTGCTCCACAACTACAGGGTGCAAAACGAGATGAGAAAAATAGAGATCTTGCAGCAATTGCAAATATTTCAACAGTTCTACGATGGGTAGAAGAATTACTCAATTTCTGGGCTGAAGAACCAGCAGATTCACTGCGCGCTGGCGGACTAGGTGTACGTGATCTCAAAGTTGCTTCCCAACATTTAGGTGTAGACGAAAGCTGTACTGCATTTATTGCAGAGCTTGCGTATTTATCATCACTGATAGCCATCAATGCTAACGACCAAATTTTGCCAAGCAATAAATTTGATATCTGGTTGATGCAAACACCAGGGGCTCGTTGGCAGCAAATTGCGAGCCAGTGGCTAATTACATCTCGAGTCAGCGGATTAGTTGGTCGCGCAGAATCTAAGAATATTGCAGCACTTGGACCTGAGTTAGATCGAGTAAACGCAGTTCGAGTACGCACACTTACCCTCGAACTATTGAGAGAGAACTCTTCGCTTGCACCAAGTAAGGAATCTTTTCGCGAACTCTTTTCATGGCGTGCGCCAGTGCGTAGAAATTCTTCAATTCAAGACGAACTTGTCGAATGGAGTCTGCGTGAAGCAGAATGGCTTGGAATCACAGGCCAAGGTGCCTTATCCAAATATGGAAAAGCATTTATAGATGGTGGTCAGTTAGAAACAATTGATGCTGACCTGCCCAAAACTGTTGATCATATTTTGATTCAAGGCGATAACACTGCAATTGCCCCAGGTCCACTCGAACATGAAATATCTGGAGCTCTTGCAATCATTGCCGATATTGAAAGTCGGGGTGGAGCAACTGTTTATCGTTTCAGTGAAGCAACTATTCGACGAGCACTTGATCATGGCAAGACTGGCGAAGAGATAAGTAGCTTCTTGAAGAAAGTTTCAAAAACGCCCATGCCGCAACCTTTGGAGTATTTGATTGCAGATGTGGCAAAGAAACATGGAAAGTTGAGAGTTGGAAATACTTCTTCATTTATCCGTTGTGAGGATTCTGCTCTCATTGCTCAAATTATTAGTGATAAGAGATTAGATGTTTTAGATCTGCGCAGAATCGCACCTGAAGTACTTATCTGTGATCATGATGCAACAGATGCAATGAGAATCTTGCGCGAAGCAGGTTATTTACCTGCAGGTGAGTCTGCAAATGGCCTCATGCTCACTGGACCGCGAACTAATCGAGCAGTTACGAAGCCTCGACCACCACGAATCATTGGCGAGATAGAGAGTCCAACCCCAGAAAATCTTGGCGCAGCTATCCGAGCACTCAGAACTGGTGAAAAATCTAGCCATCGTCAAACACATCTTCGCTCGATTGCGAATAACGCTCTTGGTTCATTGCCACGCACAACTGCAAATGAAACCTTGGATTTACTCACTCAGTACATTGAGAAAAGTCAATCACTATCAATTGGTTATGCCGATAACAATGGTTCTGTTTCGCATCGAATTATTGATCCGCTCAAAGTAAGTGCTGGATCACTCATTGCTCGCGATCACGCCACTGGCGAACTCCAAACCTTTAGAATCCCTCGCATAACTGGTGTGGCGCCATTATGAGCCACCAGAGTGAAGCCCAATACGGCAGAATTACCTCCATGCTCGCAGAATTAGAATCTCTTGTAAGAGTTGAATCACCAACTGAAGATTTATCTGCCTGCCGCAAGGTTGTAGCAACTGCTAGTGATATTGCTACTCGGATACTTGGAACTCCTGCAAATATTCGCGAAGTTCAAGGACGCCCTGTTTTTTGGTGGGGCGTCGAGCAACCAAAAGTTATTCTCTTGGCGCATCTCGATACTGTCTGGCCACACAATTCATTTACTCCACTATGGAGCGTTGAAGGAAATATTGCACGTGGTCCTGGAATCTTTGATATGAAAGCTGGATTTATTCAAGCTCTCTTTGCTCTCAAGGGAATTGAAGGATCTGTTGCACTCGTCGCAACAACTGATGAAGAGACCGGTAGCACAACATCAAAAGAATTTATAAAGGAAATTTCATCCAAGGCACAAGCAGTCCTTGTCTTAGAGGCGAGCCTTAATGGCAAAGTAAAGACAGGTCGCAAGGGCACTGCTATGTACCAAATTAATATTCATGGTCGTGCATCCCATGCAGGCTTAGAGCCTGAAAAAGGAATCAATGCAACAGTTGAAATTGCACGCATAACTTTGGCGCTCAAGGCACTTGAAAGTTCAGAACATGGAACCACTGTTGTTCCAACAATGTTACGCAGTGGAAATACAACAAATACGGTTCCTGATCTTGCAACTCTCGATGTTGATATACGTTCTTTTTCAATGAAAGAGTTTGAACGACTCGATGCCGCAATCAAAGCTTTTACACCCGAGAATTCAGATGCACGAATTGTTGTAACTGGTGGATTCAATCGTCCACCTCTAGAGACAAGTGCAACTTTAGAACTCTACGAGCGAGCTGAGAAAGTTGCAAAGAGTATTGGTATGCCCGCACTAGGTCATGCCTCAGTCGGTGGAGCAAGTGATGGAAACTTTGCAGCAGCTGCGGGGGCAAAGGTTCTCGACGGATTAGGCGCAGTCGGTGGCGGCGCACATGCAGCTACCGAATGGATTGATACCTCACGACTTGAAGAGCGAAGTGCACTCTTACACGCACTCATAAAGGATTTACTCAATGACTGATGGTCCACTCATCGTTCAAAGCGATAAAACTCTTCTCTTAGATATTGATCATCCTCTCAGCACGGAATGTCGTAGATCAATTGCTCCATTTGCAGAACTCGAAAGATCTCCAGAACATATTCACACATATCGTCTAACAAATCTTGGACTTTGGAATGCCCGCGCTGCCGGACATGATGCTGAGCAGGTGATTGATGTACTTATAAAGTATTCACGATACGCGGTTCCACATTCAATTCTTGTCGATGTCGCAGAGACGATGTCTCGTTATGGACGATTGCGCTTAGAAGCAGATCCTGTTCATGGATTGATTCTTGTAACGACAGATACTGCAGTCCTTGAAGAGGTTATTCGAGCTAAAAAAATTGCACCGTTACTCGGAGCGCGAATTGATAACGAGACCATTGTTGTCTTTGCAAACCAACGGGGTGCAATCAAGCAATCTCTCCTTCGCCTTGGTTGGCCAGCGGAGGATTTTGCAGGATATGTCGATGGCGAAGCACATGAGATTTCACTTGTTCAAAATGATTGGAAGATTCGCCCTTATCAAGAGTTAGCTGCAGAAGGTTTCTGGCATGGTGGCAGCGGAGTTGTTGTACTGCCTTGCGGTGCTGGTAAAACTATTGTTGGTGCTGCAGCTATGGCCCATGCAAAGGCAACAACCCTAATTCTCGTAACAAATACTGTCGCTGCTCGCCAATGGCGCGAAGAACTTCTCAAGCGCACAACTCTGACTGAGGATGAAATTGGCGAATATTCAGGTGCAAAGAAAGAGATTCGTCCAGTAACTATTGCGACATATCAAGTGATGACAAAGAAGAAAAATGGTGTGTATGCCCACCTAGATCTCTTCGATACTCATGACTGGGGATTGATAATTTATGACGAAGTACATTTATTGCCTGCGCCAATCTTTCGCTTTACTGCAGATATTCAATCCAGGCGTCGTTTAGGTCTAACTGCAACGCTAGTGCGCGAAGATGGAATGGAGGGTGAAGTTTTCTCACTCATCGGGCCAAAGCGTTATGACGTACCTTGGAAAGAGATTGAATCACAGGGATATATCGCACCTGCTGAATGTATTGAAGTCCGAGTCAATCTCACCGAAGAAGAGAGATTGCTCTACGCAACTGCAGAACCAGAAGAGCGCTATCGCTATTGCGCCACAACGCGCACAAAGCGCAATGTTGTAGAAACTTTAGTCAAAAAACATGCTGGTGAGCAGATATTGGTTATTGGGCAATATATAACTCAACTCGATGAATTATCAGAAGTGTTAGGTGTGCCTGTTATCAAGGGTGACACACCTGTGAAAGAGCGTGAACGACTATTCAATATGTTTAGAAGAGGCGAACTCACATGCATCGTTGTTTCAAAGGTTGCTAACTTCTCAATCGATTTACCTGATGCAACAATTGCTATTCAAGTATCTGGAGCCTTTGGTTCACGTCAAGAAGAAGCACAACGCCTAGGTCGTATCCTGCGTCCAAAATCTGATGGCCGCAGCGCTACTTTTTATTCACTCGTTTCGCGAGACACAATCGATCAAGATTTTGCTCAAAACAGGCAACGCTTCCTTGCTGAGCAGGGGTATTCCTACACAATTATTGATGCTGACGATATTTCACAAGAGAAGATCTAAATCTTTCTGGGTCCACTCTCCAAAAGTCGTGGTGCTGGCCATCAATGTGCGTAACAGGAATCTGTTCTCCATATAACTTCTCTAACTCTGGATTTCCGTCAATAAGAATTACATCGATTGAAAACTCAAGTTCATCTTTCATTGTTTCTAGTAACTCAATTGCATCATGGCAGAGATGACAACCCGTACGAGAAAAAACTGTTACAACTGTCATTTATTCTTTTTTCCACCCATTGCTCGATCGAGTAGCTCTTGTACAACCAATGTGACATCACCTTTAGCGCGATAAACATTATTTTCAACATCTTTGAGAACTGCAACAACGGTGCTCTCGGTTACCGTGCCAACTAATGGTCCATATTTTTTAGAGAACAATGCATGTGCAATTCTGCTTATCGATTGCGCTAACTCTTCTCTGGCCTCATCTAATGTTGCTTCTCGACGTGGTGAGGTGCCTGAAAAGTCAATAACAGGGATCGCTTCGTTATGAATCCTGTCAATTGCCTTAGAGAACTCGTCATGTGGGTTAGGGGCCATTGGTAAATCATCTCATCCTGATACCGTTTGCCAATATGCGAAATCTATTTGGCAGAAGAGTTGGCAGTGCGACACTCGTTGCGGCGCTCTTTGCTGGAGTTTTTCTCAGTGCTCCAGCTCAGGCGCTAGTTCGAGTTGCGCCTTCTACTGTCTGGGGCCACACATATGCAGGTACATCACCTGCAAAGAGCGCCTACGCAACTTCTACTAGTAAACCTCGCTCTGCAAATATTGATGCAAAATCAAAATTTATCGTCAATTACAGAAACTTTCCGGAGTGGGCAAAGCTTGAAGTACAGGCCGCGATCGATATCTGGAGTGCAAATTTTCAATCATCTGTGCCAATTACTCTTGAAGCAACCTGGGGTCGATCCTCCTCCTGGGGGGTTCTGGGAAGTGCTCGGCCTGGTAATTATTACTCGGGCTTTGAAGGCGCACCAGATGCGTCGCTCTGGTACCCATCCGCGCTAGCAAATGCACTTGCAAAAAAAGATTTAGATAAAGTTTCCTCAGAGATGATTATCCAAGTAAATTCCACAGCCTCTTGGAATCAGCGTGGTGATAGCACACCAACTTCTCGCGAATATGATCTTGAATCTGTAATGATCCACGAACTTGCACATGGACTTGGATTTTTATCAAATAGTACATATGACTCGTACTTCAGTTACGGAAGTATCGATGATCCCACTCCATTTGATGCATACACGCAAACACCAGATGGAACTCGATTAGCGGACTTAGCATCACCATCACTTGAACTTGGAAGCGCACTACAAAACGATCTAGTGTGGGGTGGGCCCATTGCTGTGAAAGCAAATGATGGTGTCAAGCCAAAACTATTTACTCCAAATCCATATGAAGCTGGTTCCTCTGTAAGTCACTTGGATGAGAAAACATTTTCAAAATCAGGCTTTGATTCAGTGATGACACCAAACCTTGATGCAGGTGAAGTTTTTGATGGCCCAGGACCGCTTCTGCTTGCAATGATGGAGGATATGAGAAATAAGCCACCAGTTGGAATTGCAACTGTAATCCCACAAACGCCACGAAATGTGCGTGCGATAGTCTCAGATTCAAGTGCAATTGTGACTTTCGATGCACCTGTAAATATGCGAACTGCACAAATAAGTACTTACGTAGTCAAAAATCTTAAGACTGGGGTAGAGAAGAAATCAATTACCAGCCCCGTGCTTATGACTGGTTTGAAGAATGGAACGTCATACACATTTTCTGTCTATGCCATCAACTCAATAGGCTCATCAGTTACGGCACAGACTGATCCTGTGATTCCACAACCAGCATGGAGAGCAACTGTTATTGATGGCACTGCCGATGGAAGGAGTGTTGCGAGTACAACTTTTAATAGTGTGCCAACACTTGCTTACACGGATTCGAAGAGCGGCGCCCTCAAATTGGCGATGCTCAATGAAAAAGTTTGGAAGAAAATTACTGTCGATGGTACAGGTGGAACTGCTGGGCGCACCAAGAATCCAATTACTGGCCAAATATCAATGTGCGTCAATGGCACTGGAACTAAACAACTTCTCCACATTTTCTACAGTGATTCAGTAGATAAAGATTTGCGTTATGCCACATATGATGGAAAGAAATTTACATTTGAAGTTGTTGATGGAAATGCACTATTAATCAATAAATTTGAAGATCCAATTCGTGTAAGAGGCAGTAGTGATGTCAGTGTTACAAACGCATGTGTAGCAAGTGCAACTGGAATACAAGTTTTTTATCGTGATGAGAGCCAAGGAATTCTGCTTGGTGCTGTAAAGAAAAAGGGAGAAGATTGGAATTACGAACTTGTCGATGGTGATCGTAAAACAGATGATCGCACCACAGGCGATGTTGCTTTCCACTTACGCGCACTTGGAGATGGTGGCATTACATACGTTATGTATGACTCTGTGCTTGTAGTCAACCAGAAAAAAGAAGCGACATCTGGCGCCGTGCGTGTTGCAACAAGAACTGGTTTAGATGAGAATACATGGAGTTATAAATCATTAGATTTTACTGATGGCGCTGTTGCTGTCGCAGGTTACGATGTTTCACTTGCTAAAGTTTCAAATGGAATACAAGCCACATGGATGACTGCCACTGCACTTACTGTTCCTAAAGCAGAAAATATTCGTTGGGCATTACTTGGTGCCCCCGCTTATATTTCACAGACTTCAGGTGGGACTTTTGGAACTCCCGGGGCAAATATTGTCTCTGATGGCAAGCAACTTGCATTCGAATGTGAAGCTCGAATCTGTGTATTTGATTATTCCAAAGCAAGCCCTGCAGGAATCAAATTAGTCACAACAGCACAAAACCCAGAACCATTGAGAATGGGCTGGGTTACTGTGTCAAAAGTTAAATATTTACTTGCCAGCGTCAATGGCAAGTTATCTTTGCTAAAGCCGTAACTATTATTTGGCGTTGCGGCGCTGGATTCGAGTCTTCTTTAGAAGTTTCTTATGCTTCTTCTTCGCCATGCGCTTGCGTCGCTTTTTAATTACGGAACCCATATGTCACGCTCTCCCTTATTTGGTCTACACCAGTGAGGTGCAAGGTGGTTAGGCTACCTTGAATTGAGGTTAAAAATCGAAACGGTATCTCCGCTTGTACCTGCAACAACAAGGCCCAGATCCTTCGAATATGCCACTGCACGTGGCTCTGTTAGTGCAGAAGCGCTATGCGCCCCCATAAGTGCACCTTTACTATCAAAAGCTATAACTAATCCGCTAGCACGCTTTGGATTCCACCCTGAAATGTTTGTGATTGCAGTGGTAGATGCAAAGAAAGAATAGTGAGATTTTGATGGACTAAGAGCATTCAAGACTGGTCCCGTCGATGCAAAACGATAAGTCCAGGTAGGTGTGAATGTATTTGAAAACTTTGTTACTGAACTTTCAATCTTTTTACCGGTAATAACCTCGCCACCAAATAAGAAGGTACTTGTTGCGCTCCCCCAGTTACGACTCGCTTTTACAGCAGAACTTCGAATTACTTGCGAGATTTTTCCAGTCTGAGCAACGCTCACAATAATTCCATCACGCAAGCCTTGAACTCTCTTATCTAGAATCGTTTCAATACTACTACCGATAACTATTTGACTACCATCACTTCTTCGAATGACTACATCAAGTGACGTATCTTTCATTCCTATAAATATCGGCGTAATGCACACCCCTGCAATAGAACAATTGAGGAGTACTCCAGCGTTCCCTTTTCCAGTATTTGTAAGACCTGCAAGACTTAATCCGCTCTTATCTACTGCGATTGAAGTAATCAGCGCTGGATAATCCATTTTCAAATCAAAACGTGTAAGTAACTCCCCTTGAGGGGAAACTTTCCACACTCCTACTGAATCCATATCTTCACGAATTGGCTGAACTAGTTCATTGATAACTTCATCTGGATTCAAGGCAGGGGTTACGGTTGTGGTTTCGATTGTCTGTGTAATTGCAGGCGAAAATGAGCCAGCAATCCAGATATTTCCACTTGTATCTGTTGTTGCTGCGGTAGCGATCTCTTCTGCGCCTGCATCTAGTGAGAGTTTCCATTGTTGATTTCCAGTTTTATCAATTGCTCGCACAAATGCTGAACTACTTGCGCTCTCAGAAGCTGAGCCAAAAATAACTATATTCCTTTGAGATAGAACTAAACCTGCAAATTCATTGCTATTTCCTGCATCTGTAATGAATTTCAGAGGCGTGACACTAATTTTTTTTGGAGCAGCAATAGAGGTAGAGGTAAATAGAAGTGGCAACACAAGAAGAGATAAGAGTAGTTTTTTCACAGAGCAACTAAGCAAGTTCGATAGAGCGATTTCGTGCCGATTCCATTGCTTGACCAACAAGATTTGATAAATCATTGGCAGAAAACGATGCAAGCGCAGCAGCGGTTGTACCATTTGGACTCGTAACATTTTCGCGCAAGGTTGTCGCACTCTTGCCTGATTCCTGAAGTAATTTCGCTGACCCCACAAAAGTTTGAACAGTGAGCTCTGTAGCAACTTCTTTGGATAGCCCAAGTGCCATTGCTCCTTCAATCATCGCTTCAACAAAGGCAAAGAAATAAGCAGGCCCTGATCCACTCGTTGCAGTCACGGCATCTTGTAATTCCTCATTTACTTCTACAACTTTTCCAGTTGCAGCAAGGAAACCGGCAACAAAATCCTTATGTGCCGATGAAACTCCCGTGCCAACGGAGATAGCAGCCATGCCGGCGCCAACTAGTGTTGGCGTATTTGGCATTACACGAATCACAGGTGTGTAGCCGAGTCTTGCGCAAATAAAATCGATTTTCTTACCCGCTGCAAATGAAACGAGCGTTGTTGTTATCTTCAAATCTGCGCGTATTTCAGCTAAAACTCCATCCATATCTTGAGGCTTAACAACGAGTAAGAGGATTTCACTAGATGAAACATTCTTTGAGAGCTCTTCAACACTTATTCTGTAGCGAGCTTCAAGTTCATCTGCGCGCTCTTTACGTTTTTCGGAGATGGTGATCTCTTTGGCAACTACTCCATAAGAAATGAGTGCAGTAATTAGCGCCTCACCCATTACCCCTGCACCGATTACTCCAACTTTCATGAGGTAAGGGTATCGAATGCGTTTCTACGGATGTGCGTATTTCGGAGTAAACCCGTAGGCTCTGCCACTATGTCCGAGATAAAGCCAGGCTTTGCACGCGATTGGGTTGAATTCGCTGATCCCAATGATGCAGATGGTATTTTCAAATGTGACCTCACATGGCTTACATCTTTCTGGACCTGTATTTATGGCAATGGTTGCCAAGGTGTATTCAAAGATCAACCTGATGCAGGTTGTTGCACTGAAGGTGCCATGTATTCAGATAAAGATGATGAGATTCGAGTTCAAAAAGCTGCAGCATTTCTAACACCAGAGATGTGGCAGTTCTATGAGGAAGCGCGCCCAAAGAAAGCTGGCGGAGATTTACGAATTAGCGAAAAAGATGAAGATAACGAACGTAAAACTCGTCGCGTTGAAGATTCATGTATCTTCCTCAATCGAAAAGGGTATGAGGCAGAAGGCTTTACTGGCTCATTTGGTTGTGTACTACACCACCTTGCACAGAAGAAAAATATTCACTTTGTAGATACAAAACCAGATGTATGTTGGCAATTACCTCTTCGTCGCAGTTTTGAAACACGCGAAGTTGGAGAACGTGAGTATTCAATTACAGTAATTGGTGAGTATGAGCGCCTTGCATGGGGCGATGGTGGCGATGATTTCGATTGGTATTGCACAAGTAATACTGAGGCACATGTTGGAAGTGAACCAGTTTATCTTTCTAACAAAGCCGAACTTATGGCCCTAATGGGTGATGGCGCATATGCAATCTTGGCTAAGCACTGTGATGCACGCATAGCTGGAATTCTCGATGCGCAGAAGCGTTCACTCCCCCTCTTTGTTATCCAACATCCCGCAACTCTGGCTGCACAGAAGTAAGTAATTCGCTCTAGGCTCTACCCATGGCCAAAGTTGAAAAAGATCCCTTCCGTTGCACGGAATGTGGTTGGAATTCGCAAAAATGGGTTGGCCGTTGTGGCGAGTGCCAAGCATGGGGAAGCGTTGAAGAGATTGCAGCGCCAAAGCGTTTATCACTTGTTCCTGGCGCAGTAACTCATAAAGCAACTCCTATTGGTGATGTTGATCTCTCTGCTGCAAGTGCGAAACCAACAGGTGTATCTGAACTCGATCGCGTACTCGGTGGCGGTTTAGTTCCAGGGGCTGCAATTCTTGTTGCAGGTGAACCAGGTGTTGGTAAATCAACACTGCTCCTTGCGGTGGCTGCACAAACTGCATCACGCTCTATTCCAGTCTTGTATGTAAGCGGTGAAGAATCTGCTTCGCAAGTTCGTCTGCGCGCAGAGCGAATCAAAGCAGTAGATCCACAATTATTTCTTGCATCTGAAAATGATCTCGGTGCAGTTATTTCACATATTGATTCAGTAAAACCTCAACTCCTCATTATCGATAGCGTGCAAACTATTGGAAGCGCTGCAGCAGATGGCTCACCTGGTGGAGTGACTCAGGTGCGCGAAGTCGCGGGTGCGCTAATTCGTATCTGCAAAGAACGAGATATAACTCTTTTATTGGTTGGTCATGTAACTAAAGATGGCTCTATCGCAGGCCCACGGCTACTCGAACATATTGTCGATGTCGTACTTCAATTCGAAGGCGAGCGTCATTCTCGTCTGCGCCTAATTCGCGCAATCAAGAATCGCTTTGGGGCAAGTGATGAAGTTGGTTGCTTCGAACTCAGCGATACCGGAATTACAAGTGTTTTAGATCCAACAGGTTTATTCACATCTCGCCATGCAGAACCAGTACCTGGAACCTGTGTCACTGTGACTCTCGAAGGTCGCAGGCCTCTACTCGCCGAGATTCAGGCACTCGTGAGTCAAGGTCGTGATAATGATTTTGGTAATGCACGTCGAGTTGTAAGCGGATTAGATTCTGCGCGTACATCCATGACGCTCGCTGTTCTCGAACTTCGTGCAGCAATAAAAATTGGTGGTCGCGATGTTTATGCGGCAACTGTTGGTGGAATGAAAATGGGTGAACCCGCTGCCGACCTTGCACTCGCACTCGCAGTTGCATCTGCTGCAAAAGGATTAGCACTGCCTGCAGATCTTGTTGCAATTGGTGAAGTTGGCCTTGCTGGTGAGATTCGCAAAATCAGTGGCGTAGACCGCCGCTTGCAAGAAGCATTTCGACTTGGTTTCAAACGCGCACTCGTTCCTGCAGGCTCTGATGTAAAGATTGCAGGAATGGAAATTGTTGAAGTATCGCGCCTTGATCAAGCGCTTCAAAGGGTAAAAATTTCAGGCGAATGAATTCGCTAGAAAAACCAATTACACAATGGTTTGCTAAAAATAAACGTGACCTTCCATGGCGCACAACTACGCCATGGGGTGTAATGGTGAGTGAATTCATGTTGCAACAGACACCTGTTGCGCGTGTGCTCCCTAAATGGAATGAGTGGATGCAGCGCTGGCCAACACCAGCAGAGTTAGCAATAGCTACCCCAGCACAAGTAATTACAGCATGGGGCAGACTTGGTTATCCGCGTCGTGCACTGCGATTGCATGAGAGTGCAAAAATTATTGCTCGCGATTTCAATAATGAAGTGCCTGAGAGCGAAGAAGTTTTACGATCTCTTCCAGGAATCGGTGATTACACAGCTGCTGCTATTAGTGCATTTGCATTTGGTGCAAATACATTAGTCATGGATGTAAATATCAGACGCGTTTTGGTGCGTGTACTAGATGGCAAGGAACATCCCACATCTAGTCCAACGGTGCGCGAGCGGGAGTCACGTTTAGCCATTCTTCCCCGTCGCAATGCTGATAACTGGGCGGCTGCAACGATGGAACTTGGTGCACTAATCTGCACATCGAAGAATCCATCCTGTAATGATTGCCCGATTATTTCTCAGTGCAAGTGGCGCAAGAATGGTTACCCGCAGAGCGAACTGGTGAGAAAGTCTCAAGATTGGCATGGCACAGATCGCAAATGTCGCGGCACAATTGTGCAGGCTCTAAGAGAAAATGAATCACTAACGCTTAGTGCAATTAAGAAATTGTGGCCAGAAGTGTCTCAAGTTGAAAAAGCACTTGAGACACTTCTAACAGATCACCTAATCGAAGAACACACTCGTTCTCGATTTAGATTGCCACAATAATTAGGCGGTTGGTGCCTCAGCAAGATCTTCAGGTGAATCAGGCATAGTTGCCTTTGGCGCACCTACGAATGTGAATTTCGCCTCTGTGCCTTCACCTTCAACATCTACAACAATGATTTCACCAGCCTTGAGTTCGCCAAAGAGAATTCGCTCTGAGAGTGAATCTTCAATCTCGCGCTGGATTGTGCGACGCAATGGACGCGCACCCATCAGTGGGTCATATCCACGCGCTGCAAGAAGCGCCTTTGCAGCAGATGTGAGTTCAATTCCCATATCTTTTGCACGCAAGCGCTCATCGAGATTTGCAATCATGAGATCAACAATCTGAATGATTTGATCCTTCGTCAACTGATGGAAGACGATGATGTCATCGATACGGTTGAGGAATTCTGGGCGGAAGTGAGTCTTGAGTTCATCACTTACTTTGCCCTTCATACGCTCGTAATTTGTAAGTTCATCATCACTATTTGCAAAGCCAAGTCCAAGACTCTTTGAGATATCGCGAGTACCAAGGTTTGTTGTCATGATGATGACAGTATTTTTGAAATCTACTGTGCGACCCTGCGCATCTGTTAGGCGTCCATCTTCTAGAACTTGCAATAGCGAGTTGAAGATATCTGGGTGTGCCTTTTCAATTTCATCAAAGAGAACAACGGAGAATGGGCGACGGCGAACTTTCTCTGTGAGCTGTCCACCTTCGTCATATCCAACATATCCTGGAGGCGCACCAAAGAGTCGTGATGCAGTGTGACGCTCTGAATATTCAGACATATCAAGTTGAATCAGCGCATCTTGATCACCAAATAAGAAGGATGCAAGTGTGCGTGAAAGTTCAGTCTTACCAACACCTGATGGGCCAGCAAAAATAAATGAACCACCTGGGCGCTTTGGATCTTTCAAGCCTGCACGTGTGCGACGAATTGCTTGTGAAAGCGCCTTGATTGCTTGCTCTTGGCCAATAACACGGCGATGTAATTCATCTTCCATGTGAAGTAGTCGCGCTGTCTCTTCCTCAGTCAACTTGAATACTGGAATACCAGTTGATGCAGAGAGAACTTGGGCAATAAGTTCTTCATCAACCTCAGTTACCTTATCGAGATCAGTTGCCTTCCAATGCTTCTCTGCCTCTTGCTTCTCCATGATGAGAGTTTTTTCCTTATCGCGAAGTGATGCTGCAAGTTCAAAATCTTGGCCATCAATGGCTGATTCCTTCTCTTTGCGAGCGCTTGCGATTTTGTCATCAAATTCGCGAAGTTCTGCAGGGGCAGTCATGCGCTTAATACGAAGACGTGATCCTGCTTCATCGATGAGGTCAATTGCCTTATCTGGCAAGAATCGATCTGAGACATAGCGATCAGCTAAATTAGCGGCAGCCGCTAGCGCACCATCAGTAATAGATACGCGGTGGTGTGTTTCATAGCGATCGCGAAGCCCACGCAAAATTTCAATTGTGTGAGCAACTGATGGCTCTTTTACTTGAATTGGTTGGAAACGACGCTCCAGTGCAGCATCCTTTTCGAGGTGCTTGCGATACTCATCAAGAGTTGTTGCTCCGATTGTCTGTAACTCACCGCGTGCAAGCATTGGCTTCAAGATGCTCGCAGCATCGATTGCACCTTCTGCAGCGCCAGCACCAACAAGGGTATGAATCTCATCGATAAAGAGAATGATATCGCCGCGAGTTTTAATCTCTTTGAGAACTTTCTTGAGGCGCTCTTCAAAATCTCCACGGTAGCGACTGCCTGCAACGAGTGCACCAAGATCGAGTGAATAGAGCTGCTTATCTTTCAAGGTTTCAGGAACATCGTTCTTCACAATTGCTTGTGCGAGCCCTTCAACAACTGCAGTCTTACCAACACCGGGTTCACCAATGAGAACTGGGTTATTTTTTGTACGACGTGAAAGAATTTGCATGACTCGTTCAATCTCTGTCTCGCGACCAATGACTGGATCGAGCTTTCCTTCGCGCGCTGCTTGTGTGAGATTGCGACCAAATTGATCTAGAACCAATGATGTTGATGGTGTTCCCTCAGCAGGACCATTAGATGCAACTGTCTCTTTACCTTGATAACCAGAGAGTAATTGAATTACTTGTTGACGAACGCGGTTGAGGTCGGCGCCAAGTTTTACTAATACTTGTGCAGCAACGCCTTCACCTTCGCGGATGAGTCCGAGCAAAATATGTTCGGTGCCGATGTAATTATGACCAAGTTGGAGCGCTTCACGCAGTGAGAGTTCCAAAACTTTCTTTGCACGTGGTGTAAATGGAATATGGCCACTTGGTGCTTGTTGACCTTGCCCGATGATTTCCTCAACTTGTGCACGAACGCCTTCGAGTGAGATACCCATGGATTCAAGTGCTTTCGCCGCAACGCCTTCGCCTTCGTGAATAAGACCAAGAAGGATGTGCTCAGTACCGATGTAATTGTGATTGAGCATGCGTGCCTCTTCTTGGGCAAGCACAACTACGCGTCTGGCTCGGTCGGTAAAGCGTTCAAACATCGGTGGACTCCTCATTCATGGTTCGTAGCTCTAAGCCTAATACCCACATGCATAGGCACGCGAGGTGGATAGCTTCTGCCTTTTATAACCCTAGATATGGGCTACTTATGCCCCAAATATGGCTAAATCTAGAGTTTTTTGAGCATGCGGGTATTGCCCAAAGTATTTGGCTTTACTGATTCAAGATCGAGGAATTCGGCAATACCAGCATCGTAGGAGCGCAGAAGTTCGGCATAAACATCAGGTTCAACCGGTGTGCCATCAATTACTTCAAAACCATGGCGACTAAAAAATTTCGTTTCAAATGTGAGGCAGAAAATTCTTTTGACTCCAATATTTTTCGCACGCTCTGTTATCGCTTCCATAATCTGGTGACCAATTCCAGTTCCTTGTAACTCTTCGATTACAGCAACTGTACGAACTTCAGCAAGGTCCTCCCAAAGAATATGTAGCGCTCCACATCCAACAACGATGCCATCTTTTAGCGCAACAGTAAATTCTTGTGTGCTCTCATAAAGGGTAACTGTCTCTTTTGAAAGTAGGCGGCCTTCAGGTGCATAGGTATCAATCAGTGCACGAATTCCTTTTACATCAGAAGTTCTGGCTGAGCGAATCTCTAACGACATTTATTATTCTTCCGGCTTTACAAGTGGAAAAAGAATTGTCTCGCGAATTCCAAGTCCAGTAAGTGCCATAAGTAAACGATCAAGGCCCATACCGAGTCCACCTGTTGGTGGCATTGCAAATTCCATTGCACGCAAAAAATCTTCATCTACTTGCATTGCTTCAAGATCACCCTTTGCACCAAGTTGTGCTTGCTCAACCAAACGCTCTCGTTGAACAACTGGATCGATAAGTTCTGAGTAGCCAGTAGCAAGTTCGAAACCATCAATATAGAGATCCCATTTTTCTGCAACACCAGGTAAATCGCGATGCGCACGAACAAGTGGTGAGGTATCAACTGGGAAGCCCATAACAAAAGTAGGTTCAATCAATTGTTCTTTTGCAACATGTTCGAATATCTCTTCAGCAAGTTTTCCCGTTACCCATTTTGGATCAATCTTTATGCCTAGTTTCGTAGCATGCTTCTTCAATTCTTCAATTGGAGTAAGAGCTGTAACGCTTTCACCTACACCTTGAGAAATCGCTTCGTAGAGTGAAATTTCTTTCCACTGCCCACCTAAATTTACTTGGCGGCCATCGTGGTGAGTTACAACATGTGAACCAGAGATAGCCATTGCAGCATTTTGGATGAGGGTGCAAGTCAAATCTGCAATTGTGCGCCAATCACCATATGCCTGGTAACTCTCAATCATTGCAAACTCTGGTGAGTGTGATGAATCAGCGCCTTCATTTCTAAAGTTTCGATTGATTTCAAATACGCGCTCTATTCCACCAACGACACATCGCTTCAAGAATAACTCGGGCGCAATACGTAAATAAAGATCCATGTCATAGGCATTACTAAAAGATTTGAAAGGGCGAGCTGCCGCTCCGCCATGCATAACCTGAAGCATTGGCGTTTCCACTTCAATATAGTCAAGATTATGAAAAGTTTCGCGCAGGGATCGCATAACAGTTGGACGTAGGCGAGCATAAGCGCGTGCCTCTGGGCGAACAATGAGGTCAACATAACGCATACGAACACGAGTCTCTTCCGACATCGGCTTGTGCTCATTAGGTAATGGACGCAAAGATTTTGCAGCAAGTGACCACGAATTAGCTAGAACGGAGAGTTCGCCGCGCTTTGAAGAGATGATCTCTCCCGTAACGCTGACAATGTCACCTAAATCAATATCTGATTTCCATGAATCAAGTTGTTCTTCTCCAATTTTATCTAGCGAAAACATTGCTTGAAGCTCAGTTCCATCACCTTCGCGAAGAGTTGCAAAACATAGCTTTCCTGTATCGCGCTTAAAAATAATTCGGCCAGTCAAACTTTCGATGTCTCCAGTTGCAACATCGATATCAAGTGATGTGTATTTTTCACGAATCTCTTTCAAACTCTTTGTGCGAGCAACAGATACTGGGTATGGCTCAATTCCGCGCTCAATAAGACCAGCACGCTTTTCGCGGCGAATCCTCAATTGCTCGGGAAGGTCATCCTCAATTGGTGTCTTATCTGCGCTCATAATGTGGTGAGTCTAGCGACTCAAGCATTTCGTTCGTGAATCAGGCGCAGTCCAATCAACGTTAAATCAGGCTCGTAATGGTCAATTGTTTCTGCAACACCGAATATCAACGGTGCAAGACCACCTGTTGCAATTACATGAGGCTTCTCTGAATACGTTTCAAGGAGTTCAGCCGTAATGCGATCTACGAGACCATCAACTTGGCCGGCAAAACCAAAAATAGTTCCTGATTGCAGGGCTTCTACTGTGTTCTTACCAATAACATTTTTCGGCTTTACTAATTCTACTTTTCGAAGTTGCGCGGCGCGAGCTGCAAGAGCATCGACAGATATCTCAATTCCGGGTGCAAGTGCTCCCCCAAGAAATTCACCTTTGGGAGATACAACATCAAGATTTGTTGAAGTTCCAAAATCTACAACAATTGCAGGTCCACCATACAAAGTATGGGCGGCAAGAGTATTGACGATGCGATCGGCACCAATCTCTTTTGGATTATCGACCAAGAGCGGAACGCCTGTTTTAATACCGGGTTCAACAATCGTTACGCGAATATCTGCAAAATAGCTATCAATCATGTGGCGCAGTTCTCGAAGAGTTGCCGGAACCGTTGAACAAATAGCAAGACCGGTAATTTCATAACCTTCTACGAGTGCTCGGTATTGCAACCACAATTCATCAGCAGTTGAACGTGGATCAGTCTTCACTCGCCAAGAGCGAAGCAGATCTTCTTTATTAAAGATTCCTAAAACAGTGTTGGTATTTCCAACGTCGATAGTAAGTAACATTTCCTATCCCTTTCTAAAATCTAAGCCGATATCAAAATTTGGGGCTGAATGAGTAAGTGCTCCGACTGCCAGGTAATCCACTCCAGTCATTGCATACGCTTTCGCATTTTCAATACTCAATCCACCTGATGCTTCTAACTTTGTTGCTCCATTAGAAATCCCTACCGCCTGCATACATTCTTCAACGCTCATATTGTCGAGCAGAACAAGGTCGGGTTTGAGTGGCAATACTTCTTGTAGCTGCTTCAGAGTATCTACTTCGATTTCAATCTCTGAGTGTGGATATTTCTCTCGCACCTTCATAAATGCAGCAGTAACACTTCCTGCTGCTGCAATGTGATTATCTTTTATCAGCGAAGCATCACTCAAACTCAATCGATGATTTGTTCCACCACCGGCAACAACTGCAGCCTTTTCCAATAGTCGCATTCCAGGTGTGGTCTTTCTCGTGTCACGAATCTTGCATGATGTTCCATCAATTGCATCAACCCACGTACGAGTCAGTGTCGCAATACCACTGAGGTGTCCCAAGAAATTGAGAGCCGTACGCTCTGCTAGCAATATCGCACGAGTATCTCCACACACGGTAAGTAATACTTTGCCCGCATTCACATTTTCTCCATCATGCACAAATAATTTAATATCACTGAGCCCAACTTCTTCTAGGACTCCTTGTGCCATCTCAATACCTGCAATAACGCCGCTCTTGCGAGCAACGAAATCAGCACTAATCTGTGAACTCTCAGAAACTGTTGCTACAGAAGTTATATCTTCGCCACCGGCTAAATCTTCAGCGATAGCGCGCTTGATTATTTCGCGATCAATCATGGCCGGCCCACTTCCTGATAATCAGTTGCCCACACTCCACTTGGACTAAGTCTTTGCACAATTCGCTTGAGCCATGCATTACTTGTTTCAGGAAAATCTTCACGCCAATGGGAACCACGAGTCTCTTGGCGAATAAGTGAAGCTTTTACGATCGCTTGTGCCAATTGGTAAAGATTTGTCGTCTCCCACGCTTCAACGCATGGTTGAACACTCTTGCGCACTTGAATGCGCGCTAAATCATCACTCGTTGCAACTAGAGAATCTGATGAACGCAGCACGCCAGCGCCTTTACTCATACTCCATTGAAGTTCTTTTCGGGTACTTGGGTCAATAAGTATTGACTCGGAATTATCAGTAACTGCTATTCCTTGTGAAGGAATCGTGGCTGCAATGTCAGCTGCAATGCGTGCACTAAATACAAGTCCTTCAAGCAGTGAATTAGAGGCTAAACGATTTGCTCCATGTACGCCAGAACATGCTGTTTCACCACATGCATACAGGCCAGCAACGCTAGTGCGGCCATTGAGATCTACTCTCACGCCACCGGATGCGTAGTGCGATGCGGGCGCAACTGGAATTAATTGTGTGAGCGGATCAATTCCGTGTGCAATACATGATGCATAAATTGTTGGAAATCTCTCTGTAAAACCTGCAAGATGGCGAACATCGAGCCAGACGTGATGAGTTTTATTTGCAACCATAGAACGCATGATTGCAATTGCAACTACATCTCGAGGAGCAAGTTCAGCTAATGGGTGCTGCTCTTTCATAAATCTCACACCATTGTCATCGACAAGGTATGCACCTTCCCCGCGAACCGCTTCGCTAATAAGTGGTTGTTGACCTTGAGAATCTTCACCTAACCAAAGAACAGTTGGATGAAATTGGATAAATTCAACATCAGCAACTTTTGCACCTGCGCGAAGCGCTAGAGCAACACCATCTCCTGTTGATACTGATGGATTTGTTGTCTGTGCAAATACTTGTCCGAGCCCACCAGTTGCAAGGACAACAGCGCGCGCCATTGCTTGTCCGACACCGTCACGTGTACCTGCCCCGATGACGTGCAGAGTTACACCGCATACAGCGCCATTTTTATCTTTGAGTGCATCAAGCACCAATGCATCTTCTACAACTTCAATCTCTGGATCATCATTGACTGCCGATAAAAGCGCACGTGAAACTTCTGCACCAGTTGCATCTCCACCGGCATGCAAAATGCGATTACGTAGGTGACCACCTTCGCGAGTTAGTGCTATCTCACCACTTGCTTCAGTATCAAATATTGCTCCGCGCGCTATAAGTTTGCGTACCGCTTCTGGACCTTCGGTAACAAGAACTTTTACTGCTTCAAGATCACACAACCCAGCACCTGCAACAAGTGTGTCTTTTTCATGTTGATCAGGTGAATCACCTGGTCCAAGTGCTGCAGCAATTCCACCTTGTGCCCACTTAGTAGAACCTTCATCAACTTTTGCTTTAGTTACAAGCAAAACAGATAGACCAAATGTTCGAATTTGCAGTGCAGTTGTAAGACCAGCAACACCGGAACCGACAACAATGACATCAGCGTGCGATGTCCATCCAGGAGCAGGTGCAAGCAACTTCATGATTGATGCCCCGCGTTCATTGGCATATTGTCAATCAAACGTATGCCATTAATCCAACCGGCAACTAACCCACGCTTCTTTTGACTCATCTGCGTGGCTATTGAGAAATCTTTTTCATCAATAATCACTCCATAATCTTTTGTAAACGCTTTTTCTTGCGCCAAAAGATCATCAAGGGTTCTCTGAGCAGATTCAACACTCTTCTCTAAAGATGCAGCAGTGAGTGCTTTCGAAATTATCGATGCCCACTCGCGCTCACTTTCAGAGAGTCGAATATTTCTCGAAGATAGCGCAAGCCCACTTCCACTGCGAACTGTTGGAACAGAAACAATCTCTACCTTCTTAGCAATTTTCTTGATAAGAAATAGTTGCTGATAATCCTTCTCTCCAAATACTGCATGAGTCGGTTTGACCATTTCAAAGAGACGATTCACAACAGTAAGCACACCGTCAAAATGTGCAGGACGACTTTCACCTTCATAGAGCGAACCAATAGATCCTGCACTAAGAGTTTCAATGGCTCCTGGATATATATCTTCATACTCTGGAAACCAGACTTCGGTTGCACCAGCAAGAGTTGCAAGTTCAATATCTAATTGGGGTGAGCGTGGATATTTTTCTAAATCTTCCTTATTTTCAAATTGCAAAGGATTTACAAAAATACTAACAATGACATCTTTACTCAATTCGCGAGCACGCTTTATCAAGGCTTGGTGGCCTCTATGTAAAGAGCCCATCGTAGGAACTAGAACAGTCATCGTATGGCTCCAGTCCTTTCAGGTACCGGGCTTGATGAGTAAAAGTTTACGCCTTTACTTCAATTCTTCCAAAAGCTGGGAGATCCCACCATGCGTAAGCAATATCGCATCAGGCTCGATTTCATACCAAGGTTCTAAAACAAATTTTCTCTCGAATGCACGTGGGTGCGGTAGTTCCAACTCCTCACTATTGCTCAAAATATTTCCGTATTGAATGAGATCTAAATCAATAATTCGTGGTCCCCACTTTTCAATGCGAACTCGGCCCATACTTTTTTCAATTCCATTCAAAAGAGCAAGGAGATCAAGTGCAGGTAAATCACTTTTGATAATACAGACAGCATTGATGTAATTATCTTGCTCTGGACCACCCACGGGCTTCGTTTCATACAATGTAGAAACTTTCTCTACATCTGTTGCTTCACGAAGAAGTGCGATTGCTAGTTCTATTGCCTCACGTGGATTTTCTAAATTTGCACCTAGCGCTACAACTGCTTTCATCGGGTGCGTGTAATCTTTACTGCAATATCTGAGAGTTCTGCTTTTACTGGTGCTTGAGGCTTATGAACTGTTATTTCAACTTTTGTGATTCTGGCATCGAGGGCTAGAACTCGATCTCCTATTTTTCCTGCAAGTCTTTCAATGAGAATTACTCGTTCTCCTTCAATTTCTTCAACTACTAATTCAGCAACCGAGCCATAATCAACAGTGTCTGAAATTGAATCAGTTATGGATGCTTTAGATAGATCAATTGAAATTGCAAGATCTACTAGAAAATTTTGGCCTTCCTCGGCTTCGAAATCAAAGAGTCCGTGATATCCAAATGCGCGAATTCCTGTTAGAAGAATTTGATCGCTCATGCGCTCATCACTTCTTTATGTGGCTTCACGCTATGAACTCTAATAGCCCAAATACCTGTCGTGGATAGCCTTTGTGTGAGCGCGATAGTTGCCGCCTCCCGCAGATCCGGATTATCTCCGCCAAGGAATCTCTTTCGAGATGCACCAACGAGGACTGGATACCCTAAATCAACAAAAGAAGATATGGAATCAATGATTGCCCAGTTGTGATCGGCATCTTTTGCAAATCCAATGCCTGGATCAATTATCAAATTATCTTTTTTGATTCCCGCATCAAGTGAAGCCGTAATACGGTCACCTAGTTCGCTTATTACTTCACTGACTACATCTTTATAGACTGCCTGTGAATTCATATCCTTGGAATGGCCACGCCAGTGCATCGCAATATAAGGAATTTCAAGGTGTGCAGCCGTTGTAAGCATCTCTGGATCAGCCAGCCCACCACTAACATCATTGATAATCGAGGCACCCGCTTCGATAGCTTTGCGAGCAACCTCGGAGCGCATAGTGTCGATACTTATCTTGATTCCTAATTGCGATAATTCTCTTATAACTGGAATCACACGATCTAACTCTTCTTCAAGAGTAATTCGCTCCGCACCAGGTTTAGTCGATTCTCCCCCAATATCAATGATGTCTACACCTTCTGCAATCATTTCATGGCCTCGTCGAATCGCAGATTCAAAGTCATTATATTTTCCACCGTCAGCAAAAGAATCCGGTGTGACGTTGAGAATCCCCATAACTAACATGAAAATTACTTACTTGTTATTAGGCTTATTGCTTCAGCGCGAGTTGCAGGATTTGTAAGTGCACCCCGTACAGCACTTGTAGTTGTGCGAGCATTCGATTTCTTTACCCCTCGCATTGACATGCATAAGTGTTCACAATCAATTATGACAATTACGCCAAGTGGATTAAGAATTTTTACCATCGCATCAGCGATTTGAGTTGTAAGTCTTTCTTGTACTTGAGGACGTTTTGCATATAAATCAACAAGGCGTGCAACTTTTGAAAGACCAGTTATTTTGCCTCGTGGGATATAGCCAACATGTGCGAGCCCATGAAAAGGCGTTAGATGATGTTCGCAATGAGAAAAAACTTCAATATCTCTAATTATTACTAACTCTTCATGGCCAATATCAAATGTAGTTGTAAGAACATCTTCAGGTGATTGCCATAGTCCTTCGAAGTTTTCTTTGAGTGCACGAGCAACACGGGCAGGAGTTTCTTTTAAGCCATCGCGATCTGGATCTTCTCCTAGGGCGCTCAGTAATTCGCGAATCGCACGCTCTGCACGTTTTTCATCGTACGGATTCACGGCTCTGCCATCACCGATTGAAATTGGAGTTATTTCATTCACTCTTTGGTTTCCTCTTTGAAACCTTCTTTGCAGGTTCCACATCGACAACAACTTTTGCAGGAACATCAACAGGAGGTTGCTCTGAAGGAATACGAGTTGCAGAACCAGTCCAAGCAGGACGTCGTGGCCATGCCCTTACTTTTGCAAAGATTTGAGAAATTTCATCTTTGTTGAGTGTTTCTTTATCAAGTAACTGCAGAACCATTTCATCCAAGATCGAACGGTTGGCTACCAAAATATCAAATGCTTCTTGATGTGCATTTTCAATCAACGTGCGAATTTCACGGTCGACAATTCCTGCAACGCTTTCAGAGTAATCACGTTGGTGGCCAAAGTCGCGACCCATAAATGGTTGAGATTCAGAACCACCTAGTTTGATTGCACCGATTGCTTCAGTCATTCCATATTGGGTAACCATTGCACGAGCAAGGGCGGTTGCCTTTTCGATATCGTTAGAAGCACCAGTAGATGGGTCGTGGAAAATCAATTCCTCCGCTGCGCGTCCACCGAGTGAATATGCCAATTGATCTAACAATTGATTACGAGTTGTTGAGTACTTATCTTCATCGGGCAAAACCATTGTGTAACCAAGAGCGCGACCACGAGGCATGATTGTAATTTTGTGCACTGGATCTGTGTGTGGAAGTGCAAATGCAACGAGTGCGTGACCGCCCTCGTGATATGCAGTTACTCGACGCTCGTCATCACTCATAATGCGCGATTTACGTTGTGGACCAGCCATTACACGATCAATTGCTTCATCGAGTTCAGTATTTGTAATCATCTTTTTCTCTTCGCGAGCAGTAAGGAGCGCTGCTTCGTTGAGAACGTTTGCAAGGTCGGCGCCAGTAAAACCCGGTGTACGGCGGGCATAATTGATGAGATCAACGCTCTCATCAATTGGCTTATTTTTAGAATGAACTTTGAGAATCTCTTCGCGACCCTTTAGATCGGGGCGATCTACTGCAATCTGGCGATCAAATCGACCAGGACGCAATAGCGCTGGATCCAATACGTCGGGACGGTTTGTTGCTGCAATCAAAATAACTTTTGTATTCTCTTCAAAGCCATCCATCTCAACTAATAATTGATTAAGTGTTTGTTCGCGTTCATCGTGACCACCGCCCATGCCTGCTCCGCGTTGGCGGCCCACTGCATCAATTTCATCAACAAAAACAATTGCGGGTGAGTTCTCTTTTGCTTGAGTAAATAGATCGCGTACTCGAGCAGCGCCAACACCTACAAACATTTCAACAAAGTCAGAGCCTGATATTGAATAGAAAGGAACTCCTGCTTCACCAGCTACGGCGCGAGCCAAAAGTGTCTTACCTGTTCCTGGAGGGCCATAGAGCAATACTCCCTTTGGAATTTTTGCCCCGAGGACTCCGTACTTTTCTGGATTGGCAAGGAAATCTTTAATCTCCTCGAGCTCTGCAATTGCTTCATCTGCACCTGCAACATCTTTAAATGTTGTCTTTGGTACATCGTTACTTTGAAGCTTTGCACGAGAACGACCAAATTGAAATACGCGATTTCCTCCACCTTGTGCTTGACTCATCATGAAGAAGAAGAGCAATCCGATCAATAAAATGGGTGCCAGAGAGAATAAGAATGAAACCAAGAGCGACTGCCTTGGAACATCTACATTCCAGCCCTTTGTAGGTGGATTACCTGTTAGCGCATCAATAATTGTTGGCTCTTGTCGCGCTACATATGAAGATTCAACTTTGCTCGAACCATTTATTGTTTTGCCTGCTTTGAGAATAAGACGAAGCTTCTGACTCCTATCAACAACTATTGCCGACTCGACATCTGAAGTAGCAATTGCATCGAGTGCTTGAGAGGTTTGGATTTTCGTATATTTATTTCCAGCACTTGTGATTTGCCCAAAGATGGTGACTGCAAAAATTGCAGCAATAATCCAGACGAGTGGCCCACGAAGCAGGCGTCCCATACGCGTTGTTGGCTTTTTGGGAGCCTCTTTCTTTTTGACATCTTTCGTAAGTTTTTTCGTTGGAAAACTTTTCTTAGGTGCCTTCTTGGTCTCTGTCATATTTCGGGATATCTCGTCTCGTTGTTAGGGATAATTATGAATACATGTGTTTTGCGAGAACACCAATAAATGGCAAGTTGCGATATTTTTCGTCAAAGTCGAGTCCATAACCAACTACAAAATCTGGTGGTATCTCAAAGCCGACATATTTCACATTCACTTCAACCTTTGCAGATTCTGGTTTACGCAAGATAGATAAAATTTCAACACTGCCTGCCCCACGCGATTCAAGGTTTGATTTGAGCCACGAAAGCGTCAGTCCAGAGTCAACAATATCTTCGACGATCAAAACATTTCGACCTGTAATGTCGCGATCTAAATCTTTGAGAATACGCACAACTCCGCTTGATTTAGTTCCAGAACCGTAAGAGGAAACTGCCATCCAATCCATATCTACGTGACGTTGGAGCGCACGTGATAAATCAGCCACTGCCATTACTGCGCCTTTGAGAACACCAATGAGAAGTAAATCCTTATTTTCATAATCTTTATCAACGCGGGCTGCTAATTCTTTAATCTTTTCTTGTAGCGTTTTTTCATCAACGATGACACGTTCAATATCGTTTTCAATTTTCGATAGATCCACGGTGCTCCCTCAAGTTGGAATCAATGCTGCAAGAGCGAAAGTCTGCCCGATAATCGGGAAACCTTCACACCGCCCGGAAGGTGAGCAGGTCCCTGTCCGCTCCACGAGGTGACCAATGCCTCAACTGCGCTCACATGCTCGGCATTAATAGAGCCTGAAGGGGCTCCTGCATCATAAATAGCACGCCTGAGGATTCTGGTGCGAATTGCTTTGGGTAAGGCAACCAGGGCCTCACAGCCCAAATCTGAGAGATCCATTGTCGCAATCTCTTTCTCTGCCCATGCATCTAACGCATCTGCATCATCGCGCAACAATTGCGCACTACGTGCAAGTGCCTCAGAGATTCCGGGACCAATATTTTCTTCAAGATTTGGGAGAACAAGATTGCGAACTCGTACACGCGCAAATTGTTTATCCGAATTATGTGGATCATTCCACGGAATCAGATTCATCTCTGCGCATGCTTTTTCAGTTTGCTCGCGTGTAATTGCTAAAAGTGGACGGATGTACTTTCCATTTATTTGCGCCATGGCAGATAAAGAACGCGTCCCAGAGCCTCGTCCTAAACCTAGCAATACAGATTCCGCCTGATCATCTCGTGTGTGGCCCAAATAGATTGCAACTGCGCCATATTTTTCTGCACATTTATCAAGTGCTTCATAACGCGCTTTGCGAGCTGATGCTTCTAGTCCTTGAGAAATTTCAACACTAACTTTAGAAATTTCATTTTCTGTAATTCCCATAGAAAGTAGTTGTGTAATGACTTTTTTTGCTTGTTCACCCGAAGCGCTTTGTAATTGATGATCAATAGTTACACCGACTACTCGAATGGCTAATGGCGGTGCTTCAACTGAAAGAGCGTGAGCAAGTGCTAAAGAATCTGCTCCACCAGAAATTGCAACAAGAATGCAATCTCCTGCTTCATGCATTTCTAGCGACGTACGTACGGCGCTTCGAATAGCAAGGGTATTCGGTGTTGAGGCCATGCGATAAGACTAGACCCGACCACCAAATGGCATAAGCCCATTAATGCTATAAATGCTGGAGAAGAGTAAGCCCTTGCCCTTGGAATTAGCTTCCCACATCATTCCATTGCCTGCATAAATTGTAATGTGGTGAATAGTTGAAATTGTTCCTTTGTAAGAATAGAAAAGTAAGTCACCGGGCACTAATTCATTGAGAGATACATGCTTTGTATATCCTGAATACAAAGCAGAGTTGAGTCGATCCCAATTAGGCCAACCTAAACCAGCGCTCTTATATGCTGCATATACAAGTCCTGAGCAGTCAAATGTATTCGGACCTTCTGAGCCCCACACATATGGTTTACGTGCAAGCACTTGCTTCTTCGCATACTCAACTGCTTTCAAACGCATAGCTTCGCTTGATCTTATTGTTGAGCGCCCCTTGAAGCCGATATCTGGCCAAATCTTTTTCTGCCCAGCAGTATTTGCAGCAGTATTTGCTTGACTCTCTTCAAGCAACGCTAATTGACGTTGTTGCTCAAGAGTTGTGCGAACTTTCTTAGCACTTGCGAGTTCTTTCATAATTGCATCTTGTACTTTTTGCAACTTCGCAACTTCTTTTGCTTGCTCAGCTTTTGCATCATCAGCAATTTTCTTCGCCTCGGCAACTTTCTCAGTTGCTTTCTGTTGCACTATTTTTGCATCATCTGCCGCGCGTTTGGCAGCGCGAGCAACTATTTCTGCAGCTTTGAATCTTTCAAGTGCAACTGTATTTTGTGAACCTAAAGTACTAAGAGTCGAAAGTTGATCTATCAAATCCTGTGGTCCGTTGGAGCTAAGTATTGGTTGAAAATCACTCATACTTCCGCCCATGATGTAGGCACTTGCAGCAAGTTTGCCAATAACTCTGTGTGCTTGTGCAACATCTTGAGCAGTCTCTGCAGCATGAGCTGCTGCTGCCTGTGCAGCTTTTGTGGCGATTGATAATTCATTCTGTGCTCTTACATATAAAGCTTGAGCAGTATTCGCCTTAGCCGTCAGCGTTCGAAGTGTTTGGTTTGCTGCCGCTAACTTCTTGCTTGCTGCATCGGCAGCCTTCTTCTTAGCCGCTTCAACTTTTTTTGCCGCTTCAATTTCAGCAAGTGTTGGTTTAGGAGTTTTTGCTAATGCTGGTGTTGACCCCAGAGTGAGCCCGAGGACAAGCGCAAGTGAAAGCGCTCTGTATCGTCTCAATGAAAACCCCCAGGGAAGTAACTGACCTAAAGGATAAGTGAGCAACCTTTGAAAATTGGGGTTCTACCCTTGAGTGTCTCTAATTTGCTACATCACGTCGTACAAATAAGAACGATGCAATAGTCACAGCAACTGCGACATATATCCCACCGACAAGCAGCGCATGTGAATACTCAATACTTTGCGCCGATCCTCTTGGTGTACCACCAGATGCAATTGCCGAAAGCTGGGCTCCCGGTAACCAATCTTGCAATGAATTCTTTACTGCTATCAACAAATTCTCAACAATGAGTAACCAGAGAACACCTAATGAAATTGCGCTAATTGGTGACCGAAGCAAGAGTCCAAGGACCATTCCGATCGTTCCAAATCCGATTACAGAGATGATTACATTTACAAAAGTGGTAAAGATTGCTTGCCGTCCATCTGGGCCAAACCATAAATCTGTTGAAACTTTTGCACCAGGAGCCAGAATCACTGATGCGCCAATGCTCACAATTGCAGCCAGAAGAATCATGACAAGGGCAAATAGTTTCATCGCAATGAATTTTCCAAGCAGTATTCGCAAGCGACCAGGTTGGCGCACTAATAAATTGCGCAGCGTTCCATATGTATATTCCTGAGCGGTTTGTGCTGCGAAAACACAGAGTGCAATTATTCCAAGGAATCCACCGACGCTACTAAATCCTTGTACCCCACCGGTTGCAAGACCTAAAACTGCTCTCCCGACTACGCGTCCACGATCAGAATTTCCTTGTGGTGAATCAATAAGTAAGAAAAGTAATGAGGAGAAGAGTGCACTAAAGAAAACTACCGCTCCCATCGTTCCTAAGAACAATGTGGGACGACGTAATTTGCGAAGCTCGGCAAAAGCTACATGCCACATTATTTCTCTCCCGTCATCTCAAAGAATGTCTCTTCCAAATTCGGAAGTTGGGGAGTGAGTTGCGAAAGTGTAATTCCGGCATCAAATGCTGCCTTGTTGAGAATTGCTGCCCATTCCTTTGGGCCTTCAACATGGAGTGCGCCATCACGAATAGTTGCATGATGCCCAGCGCTCTTTGCAATTGTTAGCAACGTATTTAGATCAGACTCGTTCTGACCTTTAGCAATGATTATGGGTTGTTGTGCGTGCAATAAATCATTGATTTTCCCAGTGAAGACAACTTCACCTTTGCGAAGCATTACCAAGTAATCGCTAATAATTTCGAGCTCTGAAAGTAAATGAGAAGAAACAAAGACAGAGGTACCGTTATTAGCGAGTGTGCGCAATAAATCTCGAACTTCCTGGATGCCTTCAGGGTCCAATCCATTTGTTGGTTCGTCCAACATCAATAATTGTGGATTTGGAAGAAGCGCTGCTGCAATTCCTAAGCGCTGTTTCATGCCCAATGAATATGTTTTATATTTTGATTTTGCACGATCACCAAGTCCTACTTGTTCCAATAAACCTTGTGTGTGATCAGTAGAAAACCCACCAAGTGTTGCGAGGTAATTCAAGTTTTCTCGCCCACTCAAAGCAGGATAAAAAGCTGGACCTTCAATCATCGCTCCAACGCGAGGCAAATATTTTTCAGGGTGCTTGATTGAATGGCCCAAGATCTCACCCGTTCCACCTGATGGCGTAATGAGTCCCAAAAGCATTCGCATTGTTGTTGTTTTACCCGAACCGTTGGGGCCAACAAAGCCACATACTGTGCCGAGGGGAACTTCAAATGTTGCATGTGAAAGCGCTGCGCGCTCTCCATACATCTTGCTCAGATCCGTGACCGATATTGCAGTACTAGGCATAGGGCTCACTCTGTCACACTTAGCCCATGAGTAAAAAGCCTTGGGGTTACCAGCCATCGGAGCGCGATGAGCCGACATGGGAATTGCACCCACAAACTCATGCCGTGCGCGCAGGTCTTGCTCGTTCTGGATTTGGCGAAACTTCTGAAGCGCTCTATCTCAATAGTGGATTTACTTACACGAGTGCACAAGAAGCACTTGACTCTTTTGCTGATGAAACAGATCATTTCCTTTACAGTCGATTTCATAATCCGACTGTTGCAATGTTTGAACAACGCCTTGCCGCAATTGAAGGCGCTGAATACTGCGTAGCAACTGGCTCTGGAATGTCCGCAATGTTTGCTTCCATTGCTTGCTTAGTCAATGCGGGAGATCGTGTTGTTGCATCGGCTTCAATGTTTACTTCATGCCATGTTGTACTTACAGAGATTTTACCAAAGTGGGGAATTACAACTGAACTTGTAAAAGGGAACGATTCCGCTGCATGGGCTGCTGCGTTGAGTAAACCAACAAAGGTAGTCTTCATCGAAACTCCAAGTAATCCGATGATGGACATCGTAGATATTGCAATGGTGAGCGAACTTGCACATAAAGTTGGCGCAACAGTAATTGTCGATAACGTGATGGCTTCTCCTATTTTGCAGAAACCTTTGCAACATGGCGCAGATGTTGTTATGTACTCAGCAACAAAACATATTGATGGCCAAGGTCGCGTTCTTGCTGGCGCAGTTTTGGGATCGTTTGAATATATTCACGAAAAACTTATTCCTTTCAATCGTCATACTGGTCCAGCACTTAGTCCATTCAATGCATGGGTTCTTGTGAAATCTCTTGAAACTCTAGATATGCGCGTCGAGCGAATGACAACTAATGCACAAGCAATCGCTGAATTTCTGGAAAGCCGTAAAGAAATTAAGAGTGTTCGCTATCCAGGTTTGAAGTCACACCCAGAGCATGCAATTGTAAAGAAGCAGATGAGCGGCGGCGGAACAACTATCGGTATTGAATTTGCTGGTTTACAAAAAGATGCATTCAAGTTTATGGATGCTCTTAAAGTCATTGATATCTCTAACAATTTAGGTGATAGTAAATCTCTTATTACTCATCCTGCGACCACTACGCATCGCCGCTTATCACCTGAAATTCTGACTGGGATGGGAATTACGCCGAGTGTTCTCAGGCTTTCTGTTGGGCTAGAGCATTCAACAGATCTAATAAAGGATCTAACGCAGGCCCTTAGTTAAGAAGTTGGGCTACAACTAATAAGCCCGACAATAAACTCAAATACGTAATAGACCATTGAAAGATCTTTCCTGCAACTTTGTTGTAATCAGGTGAATTCTCTTTGAGCGCTAGGAGTTCGTGAGCGAAAACTAATCCAAGACCAATCGTTGTAAGCATTACCCAAAGGGGAAGCCCTGCTGCGAAGACAAGCCACATAGATGAAAGCATCATGGCAATAGTGTGAAACCACATCTCCTTTTGAACACGACCACGTGTTGCAACTGATGGCAACATTGGAATTCCGGCTGCGGTGTATTCATCTTTATATTTGATTGCAAGAGCCCAAAAATGCGGTGGTGTCCAAAAAAAGATCACCATAAAGAATGCAACTGCAGCCCACGAGAGAGAATTTGTTACTGCTGCCCAACCAATAAAGACAGGCATACAGCCAGCTGCACCACCCCAGACAATATTTTGATTAGTGCGTCGCTTAAGACCTATTGTGTAAACGAGAACATAAAAAAGTATTGCAATAAGTGTCATCAGCGTTGCCATTGGTGTTGTGAAGAACCAAAAAATTACTAAGGACAAAACCCCTATAGCTGTTGCAAAAGTAGTTGCCTGTGACCTTGAAATTACACCTGTGACAAGTGGACGCTTAGAAGTGCGAGCCATAAGTGCATCAGATTCACTTTCAATAACCATATTGAAAGCATTCGCGCTTCCTGCAGCGAGTGTTCCTGCAAAGATAGTTGCAATTGTTAACCCAAATGGTGGAAGCCCTTTATTTGCCAAAACCATTGCTGGAAGCGTTGAAATCAAAAGAAGTTCAACGACCCGAAGTTTCATCAGATCTATATATCCGCGCATGGTTGAGCTCACTTGGAAAGATTACTCAGCAAACTTGAATACTGCTCTGTGGTTTTTCATAGGCTTCCACTTTATCTTTCTGAGCTAATAACACCAAAAAAGGGCGAAGGTGAGGAA
Organism: Bifidobacterium breve; assembly: GCA_945898065.1. Lineage (GTDB taxonomy): Bacteria > Actinomycetota > Actinomycetes > Nanopelagicales > Nanopelagicaceae > Planktophila. Next base: position 15,341 of record CAMDHH010000005.1, on the reverse strand, counting down.
CGCGACTAAAGCCTAAGCATTAGAGTTGGACAATGCTGGTTCGGATACTTGTATCAATAACTATCTGCTTACTTGGTATCACTGCAAGTAGCGCCGATGAAGTCTCTAGTGATTCAACGCGTTTAGTTCTTGTGACAACAATTACTGGAGATATTTCTCCAAAATCTGTTCAATCTTCAGCAACGGGTTTGGTGAGCGCGCATAACATGATGTATCGCCACTCTGTAACTCTCTATAATTCCGAAACTATGGAACTGGTATCAACGATTCCAGATTCTGTCTCTCTTTCGAAATTTGGTTATTCCCAATATTCAGGAAATTATCGTGGCTCTCCCGTTGAAGGTGCTTTTTCACCCGATGGTAAATATCTTTATTTTACTAACTATGCAATGTATGGAAAAGGCTTCAATAAGGAGGGCCACGACACATGCAGCCCAGCGAGTGGTTACGACAAGAGCTTTCTCTCTCGTGTTGATCTTGAAACAAATAAAATTGATGCGATTTACCCTGTTGGCTCAGTTCCAAAAGTTGTACAGGTAACTCCTGATAATAAATACATCCTCGTATCTAACTGGTGCTCCTATACGGTAAATATAATTTCAGTGGAGAGTCAAAAAACTGTTAAAACTATAAAAATCGGAAGATACCCAAGAGGAATTGCCGTCACCAGTGATAGCGCTATCGCCTACGTGGCCGAAATGGGCGGAAACCGAATCCATCGGATTGATCTCAATACATTTGAAATTTCACATATTCCCATTGGTAGTAATCCTCGAGCCATAGTTTTATCACCAGATAACAAAACCCTTTATGTAACCATGAATATCGCAGGAAAAGTGCAGGCATGGGATTTAGTTCAAGGAAAGAGTCGTGGGCTAGTCAATACAGGAAAATCTGCACGTAGTCTTGCAATTAGCACAGATGGAAGTGCTCTTTTTGTTGTCAATTTTAGAAGCGATACTGTCTCAAAAGTGAGAACATCAGATCTTAAGGTCGTACAAACAATCAAGGTGTGTGATGAGCCAATTGGCGTTACGTACGATTCAGCAACTTCACGTACGTGGGTTGCTTGTTACGGTGGATCAATTAAAGTCTTTGACAATATTTAGCTTGTAACAGTTGTGCTATCAATTGCAGGTACTACAGGAAGAGCAGGAGCTGCAATTCTTCCCAGAATACGGTCCATGAGGGCGCGTGCTTTATCACTTGCTCGATTACCTCTTGGAATTTTGTCGGCTACGGTCACGAAAATATATTCACGCTCACCCGATTCAATATAACCAGCCAAACTTACGGTTCCATTAAGCGTTCCTGTTTTTGCATGGACTAAACCAACAGCACTCGGGGCTGTGGTTAGGAATCGATTACGCAAAGTTCCAGAGACTCCACCGACAGGTAATGATGTGTATAGATTTTCATACTGCGGATCTTTACGTAATTTGAAAAGTAGATCAGCCATCGTTTTTGCTGAAACTCTATTTTCACGTGAGAGCCCGCTGCCATCTGCAACAATCATTCGTGATGGATCAATTCCTAGATCTAATAGGATTTGTGCGAATGTAATTGCGATTCCTTCTTCACTAAATGGATTTCCAGCTCGCTTTGAAGCAAGTTTTGCGAGTCGATCAGCCAAAACATTGTCACTCCACAGCATCATATATTCCAATATTTCCGAGACTGGAAGGGAATAAGAGGAAACAATTTCTGTGCCCGCATTTTCAAGAGCAACAGAACTCGTTACTCGTTTGAATATTGGTGTATAGCCACGCTTCTTGAAAAATGCCTTAAAGTTTGCAACATCGCGAGAATTCAATTCCGAATACTCAATTGTGAGTCCACGGGCTGATCCCTTGTTTGCTTTTTTGACTGCAGATAAAGTATTGAATGCAAGTCTTGGAAGTGATGTTCTCTTCATCTTTACAGCTTCGTAATGCACATAACTAATCCATGGATCGTAAGAGCCTTGGATTACTAAAGTCTTTGGTTTTATCCCGAGTGAAACACTTGTGCGAAAAACTTCATTCGGGTCCATATACCGAAGGGTTGCTGCTGCTGAAAATATTTTTAGGGTTGAAGCAGGCTTGCGTGGTGAGTTTGCATTCTTTTCATAAACAACTTCCCCGCTCTGGGCATCAATCAAAATCATCGATGGATTTGCCAATATCGGAGATAAAAGCATTTCACTAAAAACAGCTGGAATCGTTGATGGGGAAAGTATTGCTTGTGCAGGCGCAACGGAAATCACCAACAGAACAGCAACACCTGCAGATAATTGTCGAACAAAATTCTTTTTCAAAGAACTAGTGCCAAAGAGCCGAGAAAACTGAGGGTTTGTCAGCTAAATTAAAAATATTATTAGTGATTTCCATGGTTGCAGTTTAGAGTGCCACTATGGATTCTCCTACCACTCCAGCAACTATTGGACCGGGTGAATTTTTCCCTGTCGTAGGAGTTGGCCCGCATCCACTGCCACATCCAACCGAGGCGCATTTTGATCCTGAGTTATTGCTGAAGGGTGATCGCAGAAATGTTCTGGACAAATATCGTTACTGGAGCGTTGAAGCGATAGTGGCTGACTTAGATACTAAACGCCATAAATTGCAGATTGCAATTGAGAATTGGCAACATGATCTCAATATTGGTTCAGTTGTGCGAACAGCAAATGCATTCAATGTTGCAGCAGTGCATATTGTTGGTAAGCGTGACTGGAATAAGCGCGGTGCAATGGTGACGGATAGATACCTAAAAATTGTTCATCACCCAACTGTTGAAGATTTTGGCACTTGGTGTAAAGAAAATAATCTTCCGATTATTGGAATCGACAATATGCCTGGTTCGACGCAATTAGAGAGCGCGCAATTACCCGAGAGCTGCGTATTACTCTTCGGACAAGAGGGTGCAGGCATGAGTGATGAAGCACTCGCGGTATGTGATGTTCTCTATGAGATAAATCAATATGGTTCTACCCGCTCAATGAATGCATCGGCAGCTGGTGCAATCGCTATGTATCACTGGGCACTGCAACACTTGCCGCGATAGTTTTTGCAGAACTGCAGGTAAATACCGTTATTGGCGCGTTTTGTGGATCAGTCTTCTTTTTCTTCTTCCATCGCTTCAGTGACTGATTTCAATCGTCGCTCGATTTCAACTGCTTCTGCTTCGCGATTTTGAAGGCGCATAACTTTTGCCATACGTGTTTCAATATCGACAAGAAATTCAAAGTCTTTTGGCTCATCTTCTGTCGCAACCATAAGTACTTGATCTAGGGTATTGAGACCCTCTTCGTACTGCTCAAGAAGGAGCTGTGCTTTCCCATATTCAAAGAGGGCAAATGTTTCACGACGATGATCGTGAGCAGTTTCAAATACATCCACCGCTTTACGAGCGCGCTCTAGTGCCTTTTCGCCATCGCCAAGTTCAATAAGGCACGAAGCAATTTTTTGATCACAGCGGGCCACATGGATTACTTCTTTGTTTTTCTTGAAAAGTCTACGAGCTTCAAAGAAAGATTCGACTGCTTCATCATATTTTTTCAATTCGCGTTGGGCGCAACCGATGAGGTGCAAATCATTTGCTGCGCCAATTTCATTTCCATCAACAAGGTGCTCTTGAGCGCACTCATTCATTGTTGAAATTACTTCGTCATATTTCTTGGATGTGTACCACCACTCACCCAACGTGCATGCAAGTTCAAGTGCGATAGGAGATTTATTTTCGCGCAAAATCTTTACTGCTTTACTCATTGCAGTAGCCGCTTCATCCATGCGCTCTAACTGATTGAGGTTGTAACCAATTGCTGAATATGCTTGAGCAACACCTTCACTCGGTGCAGCTCCGCCAAGTTGATCGTAAATATCGCAGGCAGTTTCAGCTAATGCGAGTGCTTCGTCATATTGTCCACGCGCATAAATCCGCGCACTCAATTCGTAATACGTGCTTGCACGCTCCGCGCCTTCGACTTCAGGAATTCGATCCCACAACATCTCTTCTGTTACGAGTTCTTCCATGCCATCGTCTTCGCTCAATGCAGCTCCTCGTTTCCGCGCTTTGTGCGCTTGACTCTATACGCTAATTCTTAGAGACGCTCGGGAATATCGATTATGGCTGGGTGAATTTCTCCCAGTTTAGGAGTAGCTGCCTTGCGAAGGATCTCCTGGGTTACGGTGGCAATTACATCCGAAACTTCTTTGCTAAATCGATAGCCCCACGGACAGAGATTCTCAATCGCACAAACCCAACCATTGGTGCCTATATTGAGCACCCCCGCGCCACTCGGCGCCGAATAGTAGGTACTCATCGCTATTTTGCGCTTTTCTGTCGGCAATATGTTCATTGCTCCAAGTGATTCAACGCCAGGACCTGGTGAATAGAGCGGGGAATCGACTTCGTATCCCATTATTCCCTCAATTTTTGTTACATTTTTCAAGGTACTAAAGGGCCAACGTTGCGGATTTGAAATAACTAAATCTCGCCGTATTCCAAGTGTTAGAAATTGAGATCCAAGAAAGATTGATTCAGGGGCGCTCACTATTGCATCCCGCCAAGGAATGATTTCTGACATTGATCTTCTATCCAATGAGAGTGTTGTTTTGTTATATGCCGTATTGCCACCTAGCACTATGAGATTTACGCCATCAGCAATGGCTTCTTCAACAGATGCGCGCATTGCAATTGTCCAATATTCACTATGTCCACCAAAGAGCACTGCATTTGTATTTTTCAATAATTCTTTATTGGAATCTAAATCAAAATCTGTTACATAACTAAGATCAATCCCCAATTTTTCTACAATTTTCAAAAGTGGTAACTCCATATATCTAACCTGGCCTGAGCCATCGCCGTCATAGGGGCGATCAAAAGAAACCTCACTTGCTCGTGTCTCTTTCGTGGCATCTTCTCCCTTATAAAGTGATTTTCCGCCCCACTGGTTATATGACTGCCAAGTGAGCACTGAAGAAACAAATGTGATTTCACTCGGTGCTTCGGGATTTTGGATTATGAGCGGCACAAAAGAAGAAATCTTTCCCGGAGAATCCAAACGAAACAGGTATTGACCCGGAGGTGTTGACTCACTTGGCGTAAATGACCAATCCCCACGAATTACTTCTTTAGAAATAAGGCGAGCGCCTTTACCTTTGTAGTAGCCAGTGCGAAATATTGAGAGAGTTATTTTTTTCGGTGGATTCACAATTATGAGTTCAGCGCTTACACCACAACTAAGGCTGGTCGTTGAAAAATATCCTTCAACGCGATCTGCCACCTTGCGTCGGGAAAAATCTGCACTCATCTTTACGGGAATGGATTGTGCCCAACTTTTAGAGCCGACTTTCTTATTTTCGCGCGCTACCCAGCCCGGCATTGAATCCCAATTACATGTGGTGGTGGCCTGCGCATAACTAGGGAATAGCCCTAGAAGCATCGTTAGAACTACAAGGCGCCTCATGGGCGAGACCATACAGGCGTATTTCAAGTGGACGCTTAGTAATGGGTGCTTTACCCTTCTACCTGCAAATGATTTGCATCTATAAAGGAGCTTGTGTGAATACGGTTGTAAAGAACGTCCCCAAGGTGCCTCTGCGCGACCGCCTTACAGGTGCTGAGTGGCGACGCATGGCTGTGATGTTTGGCGTGATCGCTTTCCTGCATATTTCTGGTGCGCTACTTATGTGGAAAGCAACAAGTGGCAATTACAAACTCAGTGATGGCTCTCTTTTCGGATGGGGCACAGCTGTACTTGCATACACATTAGGTATGCGCCATGCATTTGATGCTGATCACATCAGTGCAATTGATAACACGACTCGTAAACTAATGTCAGAAGGTCAGCGACCACTTGCTGTTGGTTTTTTCTTCTCTCTTGGCCATTCATCAGTTGTCTTTTTCTTAGCAATAATGTTGAACTTTGGAATTAAAGCGCTAGGCGAACAACTCAGAGATGAAAATTCATCATTGCAACATTACACCGGGTTGATCGGCCTAACTATCAGCGGAACATTCTTAATGCTTATTGCGATTCTTAATCTAATTGTTTTATTCTCCATTGTTGGTGTCTTTATTAAAATGCGTAAAGGCATGTATAACGAAGAAGAGTTAGAGAAACATCTGAACTCTCGTGGATTGCTTATGCGCTTCTTTGGTCCAATCGCTCGTCGCATTGATGCATCTTGGAAAATGTATCCGCTAGGAATTCTCTTCGGCCTTGGTTTCGATACTGCAACTGAAATTGGTTTACTCGTTCTTGCAGGATCTTCGGTAATTGCAGGGCTACCTTGGTGGGCAATTATTTCTTTGCCGCTCTTCTTTGCAGCCGGAATGAGTTTGCTCGATACGATTGATGGTTCATTTATGAACTTTGCATATGGATGGGCATTTTCAAAACCAGTACGTAAGGTGTATTACAACATCATTATTACTGGACTCTCTGTTGCAGTTGCACTCTTTGTTGGTGGCCTTGAACTTTGCCAAGTTCTTGCACGCCAACTCAATCTCTCTGGTGGATTTTGGGATATCGCGCTGGCATTCAGTCTCAATAGCGCTGGCTACTACATTGTTGGAGGATTTGTAGTTGTGTGGGCCATTGCTCTATTGCTCTGGCGATACGGCAAAATTGAAGAACGCTGGCATGACAACGCTCATGCGGCTCAAGCTTCTCGCGGCGAAAAGACAGATCATGCAGCAGCAGGTATCGAACTGGGACCAATTCGCGCACCATTTGTTATCGACTAAGTTTTATTCTTTCTTGACCAATTGCAGCGCCGACTAAAACTACAAGTGCACCAACGGGTTCATTCCACGTAATTCCTTCGCCTAAGAAAATGATTCCAACTATTACTGCTACTAGCGGAGTCACATACGTAACAGAGCTCGCAATTGCACTTCCTGCAGCTTCCATAATCTTAAAATTCCAAATATAGGCAAAGCCACTTCCAAATACGCCAAGTGCAATCATCGCAAAGACAGGTCCCGGGCGATACTCATCTTTTGCTATCCCATCTATTAGATAGAAAGGTAATAAGGTGACTGCGCCAAGAGAAACTTGTGTTGCAGCCATTGCTTCTGGTTTCAATTTATAAGGTAGGACGAACTTTCGGGTATACGGAAATGAAAACCCATAACATGTAACTGCTAATAAAAGAGCGAGCACAGCGCTTATTGGATTTGCTCCAAGCCCGTTCCATGCTCCGAGAACAGTGAGCACTCCTAGAAAACCAAGCAGAAGGCCGATGACTTGAAAACTTTTCAATTTCTCTGCTCGAAAGACAATCATGATTGCAAGTAGTGTCATGAGTGGTGTTACAGCATTTATGATTCCTGCGAGAATCGAAGTTACTTGTGTCTCTGCTTGAGCGAATAAAACACCTGGAATTACATTGAGCAACATCGCTACAACCCACAAGTGAGCCCAGATCTTTTTATCTGTTGGTAGGGAAATATTCTTATAGTGAGCCCAAAAAACTAATGTCAGTGCACCTAAAGAGACTCGACCGAAGGCAACGCCAACTGGTGTAAGAAATTCCAAACCTAATTTTATGAAGATAAAGGAGCAGCCCCAAACAACACCTAAGGCGATGTAGAGAGCGAGCCAGTTATTACTAATTTTAGGTGAAGGAGAGGGCGAATGCACTCAGTAATGATGGCACAGGCATTCACATCCACCCAACGTTGACAATTTCAACGTCGTGGCAACTGACAGCAAATGGAAAGGTGAAGCCTATTTAATCTTGAAAGTCTTCATATAAATCACTTTTGTTCCAACTGTTGCAAGGACGGTCTTGTTTCCTGACTTCACGGTATTTTTGCCAATCATTGCAACAACACCATTAATTGTTACTTTCAGCCCAGCCCTTGATCCAACTGCGGCAATCGTCATAACACGATTTAGTACGGAAACATTGATGCTAGTGGTTCCCGTGGAAGTTGATGCGGATGGCTTTGGAGTTGGCGATGCAGATGGAGAAACAGTTGGCTTTGGAGTGGCCCCAGCAACTTTGGCAGTGACTGTAAGAGTTGTCTGCACAGTATTTGATTGACCGTATTTACCACCTGGTGATTGAACAGCTGAAAGCGTTGTTGTTCCAGGTACAACACCAATAACAGCGCCATTGACGACTTTTGCAACCTTTTCATCAAGTACTGAGTACGTCCAAACTCCTGGTGAGTTAGAAGTTGGATTCTTTATCTTTGCAGTCGTATCTTCTGCTGCAATTGATTGTGCATCAAAAGTTCCAATTGTTGGAGTCACGCCAAGTACCCGGATTGTAAATTGAGTCATACCTGCAACCCAGTAGGCAGATGCTGCTTGTGACAAAGTGATGGTAACTAAACCTGCATCACCTAATTTGATTGAGTTACCTGAAACAGTTGCAATCTTTGGATCACTCGAAAGATAGGTCCATGCGCCATCTGATTTAGATGCAGGATTTACAATCACAACATCTGGATCTCCTGCTAATTTTTCGAGATTAGGTAGCGCTGTGTATGTAGGAGTTCCCTTTACCGTGAGCGTCATTGTTACTGGCTTTGAAGGACCAAACTTTGCTGAGGCTTCTTGCAAGGCAGTAATTGTTGTCTTTCCTGGAGCAATGATTCGCGCATTATTTCCATCGATGGTTGCAACTTTGGGATCGGATGACGTCAGTGTCCACGCACCTGTTGAATTAGATGTTGGAACAACAAGTGAAATTGTAGATGAAAATGAAGGACTCTGAATAACGTTTATGTCGCTGAGCGAACCAACAATTGGATCTGCGGCTAGAACTGTTACAACCATTGTTATTTTAGCCGAGCTATAACCACCTGATGGTGATTGCCTTGCAGTAACTGTTGTTGTACCTGCGCGAAGTGGCGTCAGCGTTACACCAGAAATAGTTGCAACCCCAGGAGCGCTAGAAGTAAAAGTCCATGCACCTGTTGAATTTGAAGACGGTGAAGTCAAATCAACTTTTGCAATGCTATCTATTGTCAAAGTGATACTTGTAAAAGTTCCAAGTGTCGGCGTGACCGCAGTAATTGTGAGTTCCATTGATGCATTGGCAGTCAACCATTCAGCAGTTGCACCTTGTGTTGCTGTAATAGTTACTTTTCCACCGTCGAGAAGAGTGACTTTATTTCCAGTTACCGATGCAATTGCAGCATCCGATGAAGTAAATGTCCATGAGCCCTTTGATGTTGATGTTGGGGCTTCCAGAGTGAGTGAGTTGGTATTGAGTGCAACAGTTTTTGAAGCAAATACTCCAAGTTTTGGTGTGCCGGGGCGTACATAGAATTGAACGGTTCGCGTCGCACGTGCGTAAGCACCACTTGCTGCTTGTGTAAATGTGATTCTCGTAGTTCCTGGTGACAATAATGTGACAACTAATCCCTTTGCACTTGCAATTGCTGGATTATCAAATGAAACGCTAAATGCACCGGGTGAATTTGTCGCTGGTGGGGTAACTGTGACAGTGCCTTGATCAAGTGTTGTGGTAATTGCACTAATTGAACCCAACAGAGTTGTTGCACTCCACGCAATTGGAATTGAGGCAAACGAAGATAAAACAAGGGCGAGGGAAAGAACGACTTTTCTCTTCATCTTCTTATTATCTAGCCAGAGCAATTTGCAACGAGGGATTTGGGTTGCGATTTACCTGTGACTTTCATTAGTGGGCCCAGACGGGCTCGAACCGTCGACCCACGGATTAAAAGTCCGTTGCTCTACCGACTGAGCTATAGGCCCCACTGCGCACTTACAATTCAATACTCTAAGTCGCAGGCGAATCGTATCGGAGTTTTTTGGCTCTATCTTCCGCGTGATGCACGCAGTAATCGATCCCTAATTGCCACAGCAAGACCCTCACCAACGGGTGCAATCACTGCGATTTCTCTAATTCCTTGGCTATCACCAGAGCGAAGTGCAGAGTAGAGAAGTCGGGCATATTCATCAATATCGCGAGGGGCGGCTAATCGAATTGCACCTTCAGGGGTCGCGATATTTGCAAGTGCGATAAAGCCTTGGCCATCTTTTGCAGTCGTATCTAAAAAGACTTTTGCTTTTGGTGAGTAATGATTTTCTAGTGAACCACTGACTCGAATTACATCATCTACATTTTCTAATAATGAAAGCCCCGTGGAATCCATAATCATTTCTTCCGTGATTGCACCTGGTCGCAGGATTCGTGGAAGTTCATGTGTGCAATCAATAATCGTTGATTCAACTCCAACGTGTGATGCTCCCCCATCTATTATTTGATCTTGGGGCTGTAAGTAATCACCAATCTCTTCTTGGACCGCTTCGGCAGTAGTTGGTGAGACTTGGCCGAATCTATTTGCACTAGGCGCCGCAATGCCTGCGCCACCGATTTTTGAAAATGCATTCAGAAGTGCGAGAGCGAGCACATGATCAGGAACTCGAAGGCCAACACTTTCTTGGCCCCCCGTTATGAAATCTTGCGCAAGGCGCGAGCGCTTCAAGATGAGAGTCATTGGTCCTGGCCAAAAATCGCGCGCTAAGGAGATTGCATACGCAGGAATTGATTCACACCACTTATCCATATCGTTCATTGAAGCAATATGAACAATGAGGGGATGATCCTGCGGGCGACCTTTGACTTCATAAATCCTTGCAACCGCGCTTGCATTCGTTGCATCAGCGCCGAGCCCATAAACAGTTTCGGTTGGGAATGCCACAAGTGAACCAGCACGTAAATTCGCAGCTGCTTGGTCAATGGCATCTGCTGTGCATGTAGAGATAAATTGTGAAGGCGTCATATGTGGAGCAATTATCGCGCCTTTTGCGAGAAGATAAGCACATGAGCGCGGCAACCCAACCGATAAAGGTTATGCAGGTAATTGCCCGCATGAATGTTGGTGGGCCTGCAGTCATCGTGGCCGAATTGATGCGCGGGATGGATTCATCAAAGTACCAACAGACCCTGGTCACTGGATATTGCGCCGATGATGAAGCAGATTATTTGGAAACCGTTGCACGCGATATACCTGCAATTCGAATCAACGCACTTGGACGATCTGTCTCGCCACTAAAAGATTTATCCTCTTTCTTTGCTCTTGTAAAACTAATCCGAAAAAATAAACCTGACGTTATTCACACTCACACGGCAAAAGCTGGAGTACTTGGCCGACTTGCATCAATGGTTGCAGGAGGCGGCGCTAAGAGAGTTCACACTTTTCATGGCCACCTACTTCATGGATATTTCAATGCGCTCAAGCGGGCAATCATGATTGCAACTGAGCGTATTTTGGCATTATTTACTTATCGAATCATCGCTATTGGAAACGTTGTAAAAAATGATTTACTCGCCGTTGGAATTGGCAGCACAAAGAAATTCTTAGTTTTCTTCCCCGGTCTTCCTGAGCCAAAACCTGTTGACCGTAATGCAAAGCGCAATGAACTTGGTTTAGATCCTGCAATTCTCTATTGCACATTTGTCGGACGCCTGACATATATAAAACGTCCAGATAGATTGCTCGATGTTGCTGTTCTACTTGAAGCACGCGGTCTCAAAGTTCATTTCCTTGTAGCCGGTGAAGGTGAGCAATTTGAAAGCAGCAAAGAACGCGCGCGCCATGACCAGCTTCCAATGACATTTCTTGGTTGGCGCAGCGATACCGATGCAATTTTGGCTGCCAGTGATATTGCTATTTTGTGTAGCGATAACGAAGGTATTCCACTTACTTTGATTCAAGCAGCACAAGCTGGCTTACCGATTGTTGCAACCAATGTTGGTTCAATTTCTGACATTGTTGCAGATGGAACTAATGGCCTACTTACCCAAGTAAGTGCTGGAGCCCTTGCAGATGCCATAGAGAAATTGGCTAAAGAGCCATCTCTTCGCGCTTCGATGGGTGCGGCCGGTAAGAAGCGCTCCCACGAATTATTCTCACTTGCGCGCATGATTTCTGATCATTCGCAACTTTATTCACACTGCATGCAAGGCAACGATTAAGGTTTCTCTCAGGTTATAAGTAATACTTAGTACATGAGAATCACACCTATCCAAAAAATTGCTGCCGTATCCATTGTTATTGCACTCATTGGAGGCGCTGCGCTATCTATCCCTGCAAGTGCCGCAACGCCAGCAACTCGCTACATCACAGTAAATTCTGAAGGCAGCGTCAAGGTTGCACCAGATGCTGTTCGACTCAATGCGACGGTTTCTATTGTTGGAGCAAATAGTAAGAATGCACTCGCTGATGCATCGACTGCTTCTGCGGCAGTTCGTGCAGCCTTAAAAACAAGTGGTGTTGATGCAAAAGATATTGCGAGTCAGAGCCTTACTGTTTACCCAGAATATAATTACACCCAAGATAAAGGTCAGTCACTTATCGGCTATCGCGCTGCCCAAAGTTTTGTAGTCACTATTCGCAATGCAAAGAGTGCTGGGGCAATTGTTGACGCTGTTGTTGCTGCTGGTGGAGATAGTTTGCAAGTCAATGGAGTTACTCCATTCGTTCTTGATACAACTAAGGCAACACTTTCTGCTCGATCAGATGCTGTAAAGAAGGCAAAAGCAAAAGCAACTTCATATGCATCATTGCTTGGTGTAAAACTTGGAAAAGTAAATTATCTAACTGAAAATTCTTCTCCATCAAATTATCTGCCAATGCTTGCGATGGCAAAATCAGCAGATACCGGTGCGACTGAAATTGATCTTGGACAGCAAGATGTCACTGTTGGCATCAGCGTTCAGTGGGCACTTCTCTAAACCTTGATAATCAGCGATTTCATTGAGATTGCTCACCAGCAGCGCCTATTTCCACTCATATAAATAATCGAGTTTGGTTGCACACTGCGCGCAAGGTAGTATTCGGGAGCCTCAAACGTCCCCATCGTCTAGGGGCCTAGGACATCGCCCTTTCACGGCGGTAACACGGGTTCGAATCCCGTTGGGGGCACGCAAGAAATAAAGGCTTTGAAGGTGACATAAGAGCCACTTATGTGACAGAAGTTTTTCAAGGCCCGGTAGCGCAGTTGGTTAGCGCGCCGCCCTGTCACGGCGGAGGTCGCGGGTTCAAGTCCCGTCCGGGTCGCTAGAAGAGAGTGTCCACACACTCTCTTCTTTCACAATTAAATATTGGCTCGGTAGCTCAGTTGGTACGAGCGCGCGACTGAAAATCGTGAGGTCGACAGTTCGATCCTGTCCCGAGCCACTTTATTTCTTGATCTTGTAGCCGATGGGACAAACAGGGTTCGTTCCTTTTACTGTTCTAGCAACCTTTCCCTTGATGCAAATTATTGCCTTCAAGGATGGAGTTGGTTTCGATTTTACGATACTAACTTTAATCTCTGGTGCTGAGAAAGTGAATCCACTGGCATCAAAATAAACCCAGTCCTTTGTAATTCGCATTGCACTGACAGCAATATTTTGAGCCCCATTGGGATTAATGATGCTTATTATTGCCCGTCCACTTTGTACATCAAATTTCCAAAGGCAGTCTGCAACTTTCTTCGGAATTGCTAAGCTGTAATTCCCTTTATTTAGATTGCCTTTTGTGTCAGTATGTGTGGAAGCAATCCTGTAACTAAGTGCCTCTTCTGTCTTATCCCATTTAGGTGGCTCGGTAGAATAAAGCATTGCGTTGCTCGAAACTAAACTGTAAGAACCGGCTCCAAAACAAGGATTATTCGTGCTTGGAATCTTTGTAGATGAAAATGTCCATCTTGCCATCTGACCGTTCTGAACAACTTCATCATCTAATGCATCAAATAGTGGCAAAGCAACAGCATTATTAGAATTTGTATCAAACCCATTAGAAATATTGCACATGGAAGCGACGAGTGGAAAATAGGTTTGGAAGACTTTATCTACTCTTGTTACACAGTCATCTTTTGATTTCAAAATCGTATAGGCAATTGGATAAACCACGGGACTTCCAGCAACAATTAATCTACCGCCTATAGTACTAATAGAAGGCTGCTCCAATCTACCAACAGCCCATGTTCCTATTCTCTTATTCAAAAAATTTAACCTTATTGTAATTCTAAATTCTGTATCTGGCGGAAAACTTTGGCCTGTTACTCCATATGCTATTCCAGGATAATTGCATAGGTTATTTTCTGCGCAGGCCCAATTCCATGGTTCAATATTTATGGAAAACTCGTTATAAGTGTCGTTGCTGTTGAAGGGGGCCAAAAAACTTACCTCAGCTAAGTAGCTGATTCCGTTCGCATGCGGTATGCGCGGAAAATCCCACGAGGAAGCGACCCCACCTGCTGCAAGCCCTCTGCTTTCATCTGCCTTCCAGGTCCCATATTCATAAAAGGATGCGCCCGGTCCTTGTTTTATAAGTTTTGGATCTAACTGGTTTTTAGATACAGAACCAAGATTCCACTTATTTTCATTTACCTTCTTACTTTCAACGCTTTCTATGCACGTAATATCTTCAGCGCTCGTGCACGCAGGAAGTAGGGCCCGGTAATGCGGTAATGGTCGAATTGAATCATTAGTTTTGCTTTCATTTATTTGATAGCTATAGCGATCACCCAGCCAGCCATCAGCCGTCTGGTTGAAGGTAATTCGATATTCATTTTTTTGAGGAATCGGAAGCACGGATGTTGATTCCTTTGAGATTTCCTCCGCAATAGCGACTGAAGTAGTTGTAAAAAAAAGGGAAATTACTGCAAAAACTAGAAATTTCTTTCTAAGCGAAGACATCAAACGTAAATTAAAAATATTAGCCAGCTGCGGAACCAGATGAGCCAGATTTGCGTTGGAAACGTCCTGGTGCTCCACCTGTTGCTTGACCGCCACTAACTTTCGAACCAGCACTACGCCCAGTCCCTGGAGCGGGCGCGTTCTTGCTCTTTTTCTTCTCTAGTGCTTCAAGAAACTTTGCGCGAGCATCATCTGCGGGTTTTTTATCATCGGCCATGGAGTAATTGTACTACCTATCTTCTGAGGGAATACGTAGGAAAAATGTGAGTAAACCCAACCACAGAGCGCCAACAAAAATTATTAGTGCCGTTCCAATTGAATCAGGCCATGTATAGAGGGCTAATGCACTTGATCCGAAAAAGGCTGCAAAACTCCACAGTGAGAGTGCTGCATATTTACGGGTCAGACCTATTCGAACTAATCGGTGTGACAAATGATCTGTACCACCTTGGAATGGTGAAATACCTCGATATAAACGCGATGAAACAGCAACAGTTGTATCCAAGATTGGAATTGCCATAAGGATGAGTGGAATCGCAAATGATTTATATGAAGGTGTTATTCCAGGGTTGAGGCGAATCGTAAGCACAGAAATAATGATTCCTAAGAAGAGAGCGCCTGCATCACCCATATATATCTTTGCTGGCGAGCGGTTCCAATAGAGAAAACCAATCGTTGCGCCAGTAGTCA
>CAMDHH010000004.1 GCA_945898065.1 Bifidobacterium breve | reverse complement strand
CCTTGGAATGCATCTGTTGATGGAACTCTGTGGAATACAGGGTATCCGTAGTTCACAGACTTCTTATCTGTAAGAGTTACGTTTGTCGCTGATGGTGAGATCATTGGCAGACGAGCAGCCTTGTAATAAGGAAGTGATGAAATTGTTGCACCAGAGAATGCTGGTCCAACGATTGCAATGATCTTCTTATTAGCAGCAGCACCTGGTGCAACTGTAAGTGCTACAGATCCGGCGCCCTGATCGTCAATTGAAACTAGGTTGATCTTTACAGCTGGGTTTGAATCGTTGTACTTCTTCAATGCGTACTTTGCCGCGTTTATTTCATCGATACCTGTTTGAGCAGAATCGCCAGTTAGTGGGCCTTGGTATGCAATTGTAATTTCTTTTACTTTGGCACTTGCAGGTGTTGATGCAACTACGCCAAATGTAAGGGCAGCTGAAGCAGCAATAGCAAAGCCACTGATGATCTTCTTGTTCATGTAGAGCCTTCCTGTTTTTTCTTTCATGTGTCCCGGGACAGGGAGGCGTTTAGGGTAATGGTGAACAAGAGGTGAACACAACTCAAACACCTTCGTGAATTGTCTCTCTTTTGTTATAAATGGGTGATTTTCACCCCCTCAGGCGCAACTTCCCATAGGCCTATCTATCAGGGACGGCATCTGGATTGAGGACGGCATTGGCCACCTCTTTCATGGTCAAGCGCCTATCCATGGCAGCCCTTTGAATCCACGAGAAGGCTTCTGGCTCTGAAAGATTGAGCGCTTTCATCAGTACACCCTTTGCGCGATCAATAATTTTTCGAGTCTCTAATCGATCATGCAGATCTGCAACTTCATCGGCAAGTGATCGCATCTGTGTGTGCCTACTGATTGCAATCTCAATCGCAGGAACTAAATCACTAATTGTAAAAGGTTTTACGACGTATGCCATAACACCTGCATCTCGTGCGCGATCAATGAGTTCGCGCTGGCTAAATGCGGTCAGCATGAGAACTGGTGCGATACTAATTATCTTCTCTGCGGCCGAGATTCCATCGAGAATTGGCATTGCAACATCGAGAATCGCTAAATCTGGTTTGTGTAGTTCTGCTAATTCAATTGCTTCTGCGCCATTAGTCGCTTGCGCCACAACTTCATAACCCGCTTCAGCAAGCATCTCCACTAAATCCATACGGATGAGTGCTTCATCTTCTGCTACGAGAATACGAGTTGTCATGTGCCCCGAGTCGGATTCGAACCGACACTATGCAGTGTTTGAGACTGCCCTCTCTACCGTTGGAGTACCGAGGCGCAGTGGTAATTCTACCTGTATGCCGGGGCTACTCCGCCAACCGCGTCGCCTACTCGGTGAACGCGCATTGCATTAGTGGAGCCAGGAATTCCTGGAGGTGAGCCTGCAACAATCATCACATTATCACCAGTAGTTGCGCGTCCTGAATCAATGAGTAGGTGATCTACTTGTTTCACCATTTCATCAGTGTGACTCACCATCGCTGTAATCATCGGTTCGATTCCCCATGAAAGCGCTAAGCGGTTATATGTGCCACGATCTGGAGTGAGTGCCAAAATCGGAATCGGTGAGCGAAGTCGTGACATGCGCCTTGCAGAATCTCCACTTTGGGTAAACGTAACCAGGAATTTTGCGCTAACAATTGCGCCAACTTCAGTTGCAGCTTTTGTAATTGCTCCGCCTTTTGTTTTTGGCGCAGTCCTCATCGGGCGAATCAAGTTGAATCCACCCTCTTCAGTGCGCTCAATAATGCGTGCCATAGTTTGAACAGCTTCGATTGCAAAATCTCCGACACTTGTCTCACCAGAGAGCATGAGCGCATCTGCCCCATCGAGTACTGCATTCGCGCAATCTGTTGCTTCAGCGCGAGTTGGGCGTGAATTTGTAATCATTGAATCCAGCATTTGTGTTGCAACAATGACTGGTTTTGCTGCCTCACGAGCAAGTTCAATACAGTGCTTTTGCACAAGTGGAACATCTTCGATGGGAAGTTCAACACCTAGATCGCCACGAGCAACCATGATGCCATCGAAGGCGTCGACAATTCCTTGCAAATTCTCAACTGCTTGCGGCTTTTCAATCTTTGCAATAACTGGAACGCGAATTCCAACCTCATCCATAATTCTGTGAACATCAACAATATCGGCCGCGCTTCTCACGAAGGAGAGGGCGATGAAATCTGCGCCTGCTCTAAGGCCCCAACGAAGATCATCCATATCTTTTTCAGAAAGCGCAGGCACAGATACAGCAACTCCTGGAAGGTTTATGCCTTTGTTATTACTAACAGCGCCTGGCTCAATAACTTTAGTAACAACGTCATTACCTTTTACTTCAATTACTTCAACAGTAACTTTTCCATCATCGATGAGAATTCGATCTCCTGCTTTGCAATCCCCTGGTAAACCTTTATATGTTGTTCCAACGCGATCTTTTGTTCCTTCAATCTCATCAGTTGTAATTGTAAAAATATCACCGCGCGCTAAATCGTGAGGACCCGCCTTGAAGCGAGCTAAGCGAATCTTTGGACCTTGAAGATCTACAAGAATTGCAACAGGTTTTCCGGCTTCGGCAGCAGCTGCGCGCACTTGATCTAAACGATTTTGATGTTCTTCGTATCCACCATGTGAGAGATTGAGTCGAGCCATATTCATTCCAGCAGCGATCAGTTCGCGCACCTTTTCAGGGGATTCAACCGCAGGACCCATTGTGCACACTATTTTGGCACGACGCATTTTTTTGCCTTATCTCTCTAGACCATCATTGGTCGCGCTGTTGGCGCGATTGGATAAGGAAGTTGAGTATCTCCAGTGAGATACTTATCAACTGCTGAAGCGGCACTTCGTCCTTCGGCTATCGCCCACACGATGAGTGATTGGCCACGACCACAATCGCCCGCAACGAAAACACCATCAACATTTGTTGCATAGTTTTCATCACGAGAAATATTTCCTTTTGCATCGAGTGCAACTTCTAATTGGTCAATCAGAGCATTCTTTTCAGGTCCAGTAAATCCAAGAGCCAAGAATGCAAAGTCTGCAGGAATTTCTTTCGCAGTACCTGCTACTGGCTCGAATTTTCCATTGACGAATTCTGACTCAACAATTTTTAGCGCACGAAGATTTCCGTTCGCATCTCCCAAAAATTCTTCAGTGCTCACAGCAAAGAGTCGATTATCTCTCTCTTCGTGTGCACTTGAAACACGATAAATCATTGGATAGGTCGGCCATGGTGCATTGCTTGGACGCTCATCTGATGGCCTTGGCATAATTTCGAGTTGAGTAATACTTGCTGCTCCTTGGCGAATCGATGTTCCCAAGCAATCAGCACCTGTATCTCCGCCACCTAAAATAACAACATGCTTTCCAGCAACATTGATCAGTGGTGTTTCAACTTCACCAAGGGCTTGTTTATTTCCCCATGGAAGAAATTCCATTGCTTGATAAATTCCTTTGAAGTCACGACCAGGGATTGGAAGGTCACGCCATTGCGTTGCACCAATCGCTAAGACAATAGCGTTGTACTTTGAACTAAGTTGATCGCCCGTTATCTCGCCACCAACATCGACTCCTGGACGAAAGCGAGTTCCCTCTTTCTCCATCTGCGCTAAGCGTCGATCCAAAATATGTTTTTCCATTTTGAATTCTGGGATTCCGTAGCGAAGTAATCCGCCAATTTTTTCTGCGCGCTCATACACAACAACAGTGTGTCCTGCGCGTGTGAGTTGCTGTGCTGCAGCAAGGCCTGCTGGGCCAGAACCAATGACTGCAACAGTCTTTCCAGAGATGCGATCAGGTGGCAATGGTTTTACATTGCCAGCACCGAATGCCTCTTCAATAGTGCGTAATTCAACTTGTTTGATTGTTACTGCATCGGCATTTATACCAATGACGCATGCTGTCTCACATGGAGCTGGGCAGAGTCGACCAGTGAATTCTGGAAAATTATTTGTTGCGTGCAGTCGAGCAATTGCTTCATCTTTATCGCCGCGCCAAATTAGGTCATTCCATTCTGGGATGAGATTTCCTAGAGGGCAGCCCATGTGACAGAAAGGAATTCCACAATCCATACAGCGCCCGGCCTGCTTCTGTAGATGTTCCATACTCTGAGGTTCGTAGACCTCTTTCCAATCTTGAATTCGAACATCGACTGGACGTCGAGTCGGAGTTTCGCGAGGTGTAGTGAGAAAACCCTTTGGATCTGCCATTAGCCTGCAACCTCCATAACGAATTTATCAATTGGTAAACCTTCACGAGTCGCGCGCTCCATTGCCTCTAGTACACGAGCGTAGTCACGTGGCATGACGAGTGACATACGAGAAATTGATTCATCCCACGATTTCAAAAGTTCAGATGCAATTTCTGAGCCTGTCTCTGCATGGAACTTAGAGATATGTGACTTCAATGTTTCACGTTGATCTTGCGGTACTGCCAAGATATCGACCATCTCTGTGTTGACATTTGCTGGATTGATATCGAGCATGAATGCACGACCACCCGACATACCGGCTGCAAAGTTACGTCCAGTGTGACCGAGAACGACAACAGTTCCACCGGTCATATATTCACAACCATGGTCACCAATTCCTTCAACTACCGCAGTGGCACCAGAGTTTCGAACGCAGAATCGCTCTCCCACAACACCGCGTATAAATATCTCACCTGATGTTGCGCCATAACCAATGACATTTCCAGCAATTACATTCTCGCCAGATTTGAATGTTGCTTTCTCATCAGGGCGAAGTACAACACGGCCACCTGAAATTCCCTTTGCAACATAGTCATTTGAATCTCCGTAGAGTCGAATTGCGATTCCACGAGGGATGAATGCTCCTAACGATTGCCCCGCAGAGCCATGAAGAGTGATATCAATTGTGCCCTCAGGAAGTCCTTCTCCACCAAAGCGGCGAGTAACTTCTGCACCTAACATCGTTCCAACAGTTCTATTTACATTTCGAACAGGTAGATCGATTCGAACTGGCTCAGATTTTGTAAGGGCTGCCTGTGATAATTCAATCAACTTATTATCAAGTGCTGCTGCTAAGCCGTGATCTTGCTTGGTGGTGTTGTAGAGAGAACTCTCCACATCGGGGCGAACAAGTAGTGGCGAAAGATCGAGGCCGCTGGCCTTCCAGTGATTGACAGCATCTTTCGTATCTAAATATTCCACGCGACCAATTGCTTCTTGCAATGTGCGGAAGCCAAGTTCTGCCAAAATCTCACGAACTTCTTCAGCGATGTATTCAAAGAATGTTTCAACAAATTCTGGTTTACCAGAAAAGCGTTTACGAAGTTCAGGATTTTGCGTAGCAACTCCGACTGGGCATGTATCCAAATGGCAGACGCGCATCATGATGCAACCAGAGACAACTAGTGGAGCGGTTGCAAAACCAAATTCTTCTGCCCCAAGTAGTGTTGCAATAACTACATCGCGACCAGTCTTGAGTTGACCATCAGTTTGAACGACAATGCGATCACGAAGTCCATTGAGCAAAAGAGTTTGCTGAGTCTCAGCTAAACCAAGTTCCCATGGTGCACCTGCGTGCTTGAGTGAAGTAAGTGGTGAGGCACCTGTTCCACCATCGTGACCAGAGATAAGCACTACATCGGCGTGAGCCTTGCTCACTCCTGCCGCAACTGTTCCGACGCCAACTTCTGCTACTAATTTGACGTGAATGCGCGCATTCTTATTTGCATTCTTCAGGTCATGAATGAGTTGTGCAAGATCTTCAATCGAATAAATATCGTGATGTGGTGGCGGTGAAATAAGTCCTACACCTGGAGTTGAATAACGCACTTTTGCAATCCATGGGTAAACCTTGTTTCCCGGCAGCTGTCCACCTTCACCAGGCTTTGCACCTTGTGCAACCTTGATTTGAATATCATCTGAGTTGACCAAGTAATCACTTGTAACACCGAAGCGACCGCTTGCTACTTGCTTGATAGATGAACGCTTCGAATCTCCATTAGTTTCTGCGATGTAACGTGAAGGATCTTCTCCACCTTCACCGGTATTTGACTTTCCACCAAGGCGGTTCATCGCAATGGCGAGTGTTTCGTGTGCTTCCTGCGATATTGAACCGTAAGACATTGCACCAGTTGAGAATCGAGCAATAATTGAGCGAGCTGATTCCACTTCTTCAATTGGAATTGAAGGTTGGGCGCCATTTTTGAATTGGAATAGACCGCGCAGTGTCATCAACTCTTTGCTCTGTTCGTTGACTGAACTTGTGTAGCGCTTGAAAATGTCATAACGCTTATTGCGTGTTGAATGCTGCAGCGTGAATACAGTCTCTGGATTGAACAAGTGGGGTTCACCATCTCGACGCCACTGATATTCCCCGCCAATGGGAAGTCGCTTTGTTCCTGGTATCTCTCCCCCAGGTGGATAGGCAATGTGATGACGCGCAATTGTTTCTTGCGCAATGATGTCGAGTGATACTCCGCCTAAACGAGATGTGGTTCCGACAAAGAATTCATCAACAACTTCTTGGCTAAGTCCAATAGCTTCAAAGACTTGCGCACCTGTATAGGAAGCGATCGTTGAAATACCCATCTTGGACATAACTTTAAGAACGCCTTTTCCTAGACTCTTGATCAGATTGCGAACTGCCTTCTCGGGTGTTGTTCCAGTGATAACACCTTGTAGTACTAGATCTTCAGCGCTCTCCATTGCAAGATATGGATTTACTGCTGCTGCGCCATAACCAATAAGGAGTGCGACGTGGTGAACTTCGCGAACATCTCCTGCTTCAACAACGAGACCAACTTTTGTACGTGTCTTTTCGCGAATCAAATGGTGGTGTACCGCAGATGTAAGAAGTAGTGAAGGAATCGGAGCATCTTCTGCATCTCCATCACGATCAGAGAGAATGATGAGGTGTGCGCCATTTGTAATCGCATCACTGACTTCTTTTTTGATTTCATCTAAGCGAATGCGCAGGGCATTTCCATCGCCATTGACTGGGAAGAGTCCACGAACAACATAGGCTTCAAGTTCAGGGTAATCGCCATCGACATTGACGTGAATAATCTTTGCTAGTTCATCATTATCAATTACTGGAAATGCAAGTGAAATCTGACGACATGATTCTGGACCAGGGTCTAACAAATTATGTTCTGGCCCAATTGAGCCGCCCAAACTCGTTACTAACTCCTCGCGGATAGCATCAAGTGGAGGATTAGTAACTTGGGCAAATAGTTGAGAGAAATAATCGAAAATAAGTCTTGGTTTTTCTGAGAGTGCAGCAATCGGTGAATCTGAACCCATCGAACCAAGTGGTTCCATTCCATTTTTTGCCATGGGAGTAATAAGAATGCGCAAATCTTCTTCTGTGTATCCAAATGCGCGTTGGCGACGGATAACGGATGAGTGTGGATAAATAATATGTTCGCGCGCTGGAAGGTCATTGAGTTTTACGATTCCATCGTGGAGCCACTGACCATAAGGCGCTGCATCAGCTAACTGATCCTTGATTTCATCATCTTCAATGATGCATCCTGCTTCAATATCAACTAAGAACATCTTGCCTGGTTGTAAACGACCCTTACGTACAACCTTTTCGGCTGGAATATCGAGTACACCAACTTCACTTGCAAGAACAACAAGCCCATCATCGGTTACCCAGAAACGTGATGGACGCAGACCGTTGCGATCTAGAACTGCACCAACTTGATGTCCGTCAGTAAAAGTTACACACGCTGGCCCATCCCAAGGCTCCATCAGGGAAGCGTGAAATGCATAAAAATCGCGACGCTTCTGTGACATTGAAGTGTGATTTTCCCATGCTTCAGGAATCATCATCAGAACTGCATGTGGGAGTGAGCGTCCACCTAAATAGAGAAGCTCTAGAACTTCATCAAAAGATGCCGAGTCAGAGCCTGACATTTCAACAATAGGAAATAGTCGATCTAGGTTTCCTGGGATGAGTTCACTTGCAAGTAAAGATTCGCGAGCGCGCATCCAATTGCGATTGCCCTTTACTGTATTGATTTCACCATTGTGTGCGATGAAGCGGTACGGGTGGGCTAATGGCCATGATGGAAAAGTATTTGTAGAAAAGCGAGAGTGAACAAGTGCTAGCGGTGAAAGAACACGCTCATCGCTGAGATCAGGGAAGAATTCCTCTAACTGACCAGTTGTAAGCATTCCTTTATAAACAATTGTTTGTGATGACAATGAAGGGAAGTAAAGCTCAAGACCATGCTCTGCTCTCTTGCGGAGTGCGAATGCAAGACGATCTAAGACCATTCCTTCTTCATTTTTCTTACCTGCGATAAAGAGTTGTTCAAAGCGTGGCATTACTGAGAGCGCAGTCTTGCCAAGGGATGTCGAGTTGATTGGAAGATCGCGCCATCCAAGAATAACAAGACCTTCTTCGTCGGCAATTTTTGCGATCTCTTGACGAACCTCTACACCTTGAGCAATAAATGCAATTCCAGTTGCATAGGCATTGGCGCGCGGGAGATCAAAATCTGTAATCACTTGATAGAAAGCATCAGGTACTCGTATAAGAATTCCAGCACCATCACCGCTATCAGGTTCGGCGCCTGATGCTCCACGGTGCTCAAGATTGCGCAAAGCTGTAAGCGCTTTTTCAACAATCTCGTGTGTTGCAACTTTATTGAGTGTTGCAACCATCGCAACGCCACATGCATCGTGTTCGTTGGCAGGGTTATATAAACCTTGTGCCTTCGGGTAATTCGATGTAAGCGCCACGGTATGTAACTCCTGTTGTCCTAGTGTTGCGGGACAACTTTGGCCCTAGTTCTTTACTGCCGTCTTCAGTGCTAATCCCCTATGCGGGAGGTAAAGCGTAGCAAGGCGGAGGCAATACTTCTATCTAAATACCGCTGAGATGGGCAATCTGCCCGATTACCGCAGTGATAGCCATGCCAATACAACCACCCAAAATAACTCGCACCGTAGGAGCGAGCACCTTTGATCCTGCCATTTTTGCACTCAAAACACCTGTTATAACAAGGCCTGCAATAGTAAAGATCACGATACTAAAGGCTTTGGCACCTAGGTTCGGAGCAAATGCACCCAAGAACGGAATACATCCACCCAATGTAAAACTAGCGGCAGATGCAAGGGCGGCCTGAACAGGGCGTGCCTTTGTGTGTGGGTGTTGGCCGAGTTCGTCACGAAGGTGGGCGGCTAATGGATCTTTTTCATGCATTGCTCTTGCTACTTGCAGTGCAAGTTCTGGAGTGAGGCCGCGTTCGATATAGATGTGTTGAAGTTCTACGAGTTCTCCCTCAGGGTCAACTTCAAGATGCGCCATTTCCAATAGGCGATCTGATTCTTCAATATCATTTTGTGAACGCACAGATACATATTCACCAACGGCCATCGACATTGCTCCTGCAGAAATTCCTGCAAGGCCGGCGGTAATAAGAAAACTATCTGCCTTTGCTGCAGCAACACCGATCATCAAACTTGCAGTTGAAACGAGTCCGTCGTTGGCACCCAATACAGCAGCTCGCAACCAACCGGCGCGATGCGTGCGGTGATGCAAGTTTCTTTGATAAACATCTTCGAGTGCCATGTTTTAGAGCCTACCCGATGCCTTTGATAAACGCAGGTAGGCACCGAGGGCAAGCCCAGCAACTGCGATGCTTACCCATTCATTGATTCGCATTCCCGCTAAGAGATGAGCATCATCGATTCGAAGGGATTCAATAAAGAAGCGACCTATGCAATAACCAATGACGTATAGAGAAAAGATTTGTCCAGGCTTTGATCTATTCCCCCACCAAATAAGTACGAGTGCTAGCGCAAAACACCAGAGTGCTTCATAGAGAAAAGTTGGGTGAAATGTTTCAAATTCTCTAAAGCCAGATGGTCGAAATGATTGCGGGATTTCCAGTGCCCACGGTGCATCTAATGGTCTTCCAAAGAGTTCGATATTAAACCAATTCCCAAAGCGGCCAATAGCTTGAGCTAAGAGAACTCCTGGCGCTAATGAATCTAGGAAAATACCAAATGAAGGTAGTTCAACTTTTCGTGCCAAATGGCGATATCTAATCCATGCAACTAATGCACCCAGAGAAATCGCGCCCCAAATACCTAATCCACCATTCCAAATCTTCAAAGCGTCGATTGGATTTCCATTACTGCCGAAGTATGCATCTGGAGAAGTAATCACATGGTAGATACGCCCACCAATAATTCCTGCTGGCACACAATAGATCGCAACTTCAGAAACTATGGATTTTGTATTAGCGCCATGAGGGACAAAGCGTTTATTGCCGACCCATATTGCTACAGCAATGCCCGTAATGATGCACAAGGCATACATATGGAAAGTTAGTGGCCCAATCTCCAAAACCGAAATATTCGGTGAAGGAATTGAGCGAAACATCTATTTATCCCTGTTCAATTGCTGCGGCAAATGCTGCAGCATCGTAAATCTGGGTATTTCGATCAAGGGCTTTACCATTTACAAAAACGGATGGAGTCGAGTCAATACCCTTCTTTCCACCATCTGTGGCAATACTTTGTACCCAACCACCATATTTTGAATCATTGATGCAAGCACCAAATTCAGCTGAAGAAATTCCCACTGCAACTCCGCCAGCAATCAAATAAGCATTCGTCCACTTGCCACTGTTTTCAGCCGGTTGATTTCTATAAAGAAAATCGTGGTACTCCAAATATTTGCCTTCATCGGATGCACAGGCTGCGGCATTTGCCGCGCGAATGGATTCAGGACCTAAGAATGAGAGTGGATGGAAAATTACTTTTGCTTTCTTTTCCACAATAATGCTCTCTATGTAAGTGCTATTGAGTGCTTCGAATTGTGCGCAGGCTGGACATTGAAAATCTTCCCAAATGTCTACAACTGGAACACCTGTTAGTTCGCTATTGAATTCAATACCAGAGCCATTCGCTGTATTAGTCTGCGAAGGCAGGGATACGCTGGTACTAGCCCTGTTACCCAATACTGAGAATATGACACCCACTGCAACAACGAGTGTCACCATTCCAATCACGATGTTACGAGTGATTTTATCTCCACCGGTATTTTGGGCCATTTCTTATTCCTCAATTCTTCTCGTCAAATACTGAAAAAGAATACCGAATCAGTGGTCAAATCGCTCTGTCATCCCAACCGATGAGTCTGAGAAAAAGCCTCTATCGCCCTTCGCGCACACCTTTAGCTAAATCTTGGGCTAGTTCGGTAATAGCTCGCAAGCCATCTTCCTCGGTATCTGCTTCGAGTAAGCATTTTATAAATGCTGAACCAACAATGACGCCATCGGCATATCCTGCGACCTCGCGAGCTTGAACGTGATTTGAAACACCTAAGCCGACTGCAATAGGTAATTCGCTCACCTTTCGTATTCGCGTAACTAGATCGCTAGCACCCGATGAAATACTCGTACGCGTACCCGTTACTCCCATCAAACTTGCTGCATAAATAAAGCCAGAGCAATGACTCGTGACTTTTCCTAGCCGAGAATCATTGGTGCTAGGTGCAACTACATAAATCGGGCTAATGCCATTTCTATTTGTAGCAGCTATCCATCGTTCTGATTCTTCGATAGTTAGGTCAGGTGTGATCACACCTGAACCGCCATTGTCAGCAATCGATTGTGCAAACTCGTCAACGCCATATCTTTCAATCGGATTCCAATATGTCATTACAACTGCTGCTACTCCTGCATCGGTTGCGCACTTGAGAGCAGAGAAAACATCTGCAGCTCCTGTGCCTTGTGCAAGGGATTGTTCTGCTGCTGCTTGAATAATTGGACCATCCATCACAGGATCGCTATAGGGAAAACCAATTTCAATTGCATCCACACCGCCATCGACTAAGGCTTTGATTGCTTTCTTGCAACCTTCAATTGTTGGAAAGCCAGCAGGGATATATGCAATAAGGGCTGCACGATTTTCTGCGCGAACCTTTACAAAAAGCTGCTCAAGGGTTGCAGTCATTCTTAGAGCGGGATTCCAAAGTACTCTGCTGCAGTTTGTACATCTTTGTCACCGCGACCAGAAAGATTGAGCAGTAGCACTGCATCAGGGCCTAACTCATTACCTACTTGAATAGCACCCGCAAGTGCATGCGCAGTTTCGATGGCAGGAATTATTCCTTCTGTCTTTGAAAGTAGTGAAAATGCATGCATCGCTTGCGCATCGGTGATGGCGCGATACTCGGCGCGACCAATGTCATGAAGGTAGGCGTGCTCTGGTCCAACACCTGGGTAATCAAGTCCCGCAGAGATTGAATGTGATTCAACAGTTTGGCCATTTTTATCTTGCAAAACATAGGAACGAGTTCCATGAAGTACTCCTGCGGTGCCACCAGTAATTGTTGCTGCATGACGCCCAGTTTCTACGCCATCTCCCCCGGCTTCAAGACCAATGAGTCGCACTGATGCATCTTTGATAAAGTCATGAAAAATTCCAATTGCATTTGAGCCGCCACCAACGCATGCCAAGACAGCATCAGGTAAGCGTCCCACTAGTTCTTGAACTTGAATCTTTGCTTCTTCACCAATAATTTTATGAAAATCACGCACCATTGTTGGGAAAGGATGGGGGCCGGCAACTGTTCCAAGTAAGTAATGAGTGGTCTCTACATTTGTTACCCAATCACGCATCGCTTCATTGATTGCATCTTTGAGGGTTCGAGATCCTGTTGTAACTGGAACAACTTCTGCGCCAAGAATTTTCATTCGTGCAACATTGAGTGATTGACGGCGCGTATCTTCCTCGCCCATATAGACAACGCATTCAAGTCCCATCAGCGCTGCAGCTGTTGCAGATGCAACGCCATGTTGTCCCGCGCCTGTTTCAGCGATAATTCTTTTCTTACCCATACGCTTTGTAAGAAGTGCTTGTCCTAATACATTGTTGATTTTATGACTGCCTGTGTGATTGAGATCTTCGCGCTTCAAAAGAATTCGCGCACCACCTGCATATTCTGCAAATCTTTTAGCCTCAGTAAGAATGCTAGGGCGACCGGTATACGTTAGATGTAAGTGCGCTAGCTCAGCTTGAAAGATTGGATCTTTCAGTGCACTGATATGCGCTGCTTCGAGTTCTTCCAAAGCGCCAATGAGTGCTTCTGGAACAAAACGTCCGCCATATTGGCCAAAGTGTCCAAGAATCGTGGATTCTGATGTGGTCATGAAATAAGTCTACCGATGACCACGTAATTCGCGCATGGCGAGTTCTGGATCCGCTGAGCGCACAAGGGTCTCTCCTACCAATATTGCTGTTGCACCATGCTCTTGGGCGAATTCGACATCGCTTCTACTGGATATACCCGATTCTGCTACCCGCACCATTGATGTCGGAATTCGAGGTATGAGTTGAGCAAATGCAGCTGAGTCAACGTCGAGTGTTTTCAGATTACGAGAGTTCACACCAATGATCTCTGGCGAAATTTCGAGTGCTCTTTCCAATTCATCGTGGGTATGCACTTCAATCAGTGATGACATACCTAATTCTTTTGCTAATTGATGATAATCATCGAGTTGATTCTTACTCAACGCTGCAACGATGAGAAGTACAAGATCTGCTCCATGTGCACGGGCCTCTAGAAATTGATATTCATCAACCATAAAATCTTTTCTCAATATTGGAAGATCTACACGTGCTCGGACCGCATCTAGGTCATCTAATGAACCACCAAAGCGTCGTCGTTCCGTGAGAACGCTAATAACGTTTGCTCCAGACTCTTCATATCGGCTGGCTAGTCCGCCTGGATCTTCGATAGGTGCAAGTGCGCCTTTACTAGGTGATGAGCGCTTTACTTCAGCAATGATTGAAATCTCTGGTCCAGTAAATGCCGCACCAACATTTCGAACTGTGGGAGCGCTCTCTAGTGATTCGCGAATTTGGGCAAGTGGTAAACGGCGCATTGCTAAATCTTCTCGCACGCCCTCAATAATCGAATCCAAAACGCTCATTTATCGGCATCGTTTTCTGTCGGATCGATTCCCTGATCCAAAGAGTTCCATGGTGTCAAAACCTTTTCTTTTCTCTCATAGCGCGACGAGATTCGGAATCGTTTTCCAATGAGGATAGCTATTGCGATGACTACAACAAAAGATATTGCCAAAGATATTCCGTTGCTCATGAAATTGATTTCATCGTATGTGCTGCACTCACTGCACCTAAAACAGCGGCTGCCTTATTTATGCATTCTTGGTTTTCAGATTCTGGATCTGAATCAGCAACAATTCCAGCTCCTGCTTGCACATAAACTTTACCTTCGAAAATCAAAGCTGTACGAATTGCAATACATGCATCAATGTTTCCGGTGAAATCGATGTAACCAATAGCGCCACCATAGATTCCACGACGTGTTGGTTCGAGCTCTTCAATAATTTCCATAGCGCGTGGCTTGGGTGCACCGGATAGCGTTCCTGCAGGAAATACAGCAAAGAGTGCGTCAACGGGTGAAGATTTCTTTGCAAGAGTTCCAGTAACTGTTGAGACGATATGCATAACATGTGAATACCGTTCGATATGCATAAAATCAACAACTTCAACAGAACCTGGTTCGCAAATACGTCCTAAATCATTTCTACCTAGATCAACTAACATCAAATGCTCTGCGCGCTCTTTTGGATCTGCCAATAATTCTTCACCTAAGCGGTGATCCTCTTCTGGAATATCAGAGCGTTTACGAGTGCCTGCGATTGGATGAACCATTACCTCTTTGTGATCGCCTCTATTTGTTACTTTGACAAGGGCCTCTGGGCTCGAGCCAACAATATTTATGCCCCCATTGAATCTAAAGAGGTACATATATGGACTTGGATTGTGCAGGCGTAGTGCTCTATATACATCAATTGCATCGGCAGTACATGTAGTTGCAAAACGTTGAGAGAGAACTATTTGAAATGCCTCCCCCGCGACAATCTCTTCTTTTGCTTTGAGAATCTTCTCTTTATATTGCGCACTCGTCATAGTTGTTTCAACTTCTGGAACGTTATACGCATTTATTTCAGAGATAGCAGATGGAATAGATTGGGCTAGCTCTTCTTGCATGCGATCAAGTCTGGCAACTGCAGCGTCATATGCTTCATCGACTCTATCTGTGCTTCCATCCCAATTGATTGCATTTGCAATCAATATGAGAGTCCCATCGGCATGATCCATAACGGCGATATCACTTGTGAGCATGAAATTTAATTCAGGGAGCGGCAAATCCTTTTTTGAAAGCGTTGGCAATTTCTCAAGACCGCGCACGCTGTCATAACCCATGTAACCGACGAGTCCACCGGTAAGAGTTGGCAAACCTGCAATCACAGGAGATTTCAAATGTTGGGCAGAAAGACGCAGTGCTTCAAGTGGGGCCATTCCAGTTGGCGCACCTGCTGGAGGATTGCCTTCCCAGAATGCTTTTCCATCTCGCTCTGTCAGTGTTGCCTGACTACGAACACCTATAAATGAATATCGAGACCATGCGCCACCATGTTCGGCGGATTCAAGTAAGAATGTATTTGGTAAATTCTTTGCAAGTTTTCTATAAATTCCTAGTGGCGTTTCGCCATCTGCGAGCAACTTTCGAAAGACAGGAATTACATTGTTTGTACGCGCGTGCTCACGAAATTCTTCGCGATTCATTTTTGTACGTTCATTTCAATATTTTGGTGGAAACAAGTGTTATCGCCTGTATGACAAGCAGCGCCTACTTGCGTCACTTGCAATAAAAGTGCATCACCATCGCAATCAAGTGAGATTGAATGGACTTCTTGGGTATGACCTGAGGTGGCACCTTTAATCCATAATTCATTTCTACTGCGAGACCAATACGTTGCCCGCCCTGTGCTCAGAGTTGCAGCGAGTGATTCCTTATTCATATATGCCAACATCAAGACTTCCTGAGTTTTCACATCTTGGGCAATAGCTGGGATGAGGGAATCTGCATCTTTGAGTAAAGATTGAACCTGTGCAGAGAGCTCGATGCGCGCCATGGTCAGATTCTGCCTTACTTGGATGCGCTCATGCGAATGGAATATCCCTGAGCATCTAAATAGCGCTTTACATCCCCGATTCGGTGTATCCCAAAATGAAAGACACTTGCAGCCAGTAGCGCATCGGCGCCTGCATCAAGGGCATGTGCAAAATCTTCAAGAGTTCCCGCACCACCGCTTGCAATAAGTGGAACTTTAGAAATAGCACGAACAGCAGTGATCATTCCAATGTCATAGCCTGCTCGAGTTCCATCGGCATCCATCGAATTTAATAAAATTTCACCTACTCCAAGTGCGCAAGCTTTTTCAATCCAAGCAAGAGCATCAATATCTGTGCCTTCTCGGCCACCGTGAGTTGTGACTTCAAATCCAGACTCTGTTCGAGCGCGCCTTGCATCAACGGAGAGAACTAATACTTGTGAACCAAATCGATCTGCAATCTCTGCGATAAGTTCTGGTCGCACAATTGCTGCTGTATTGATTGAAACTTTGTCAGCACCTGCTCGCAAGAGTCGATCTACATCGTCAACACTTCGGATACCGCCTCCGACGGTGAGTGGGATAAATACTTGTTCCGCAGTGCGACGTACAACATCAAGAGTTGTTTCACGATTGCTACTACTCGCAGAGATATCTAAAAATGTAAGTTCGTCAGCACCCTCCGCGTCATAAAGAGATGCCATTTCAACTGGATCTCCTGCATCAACAAGATTTGTAAAATTTACACCTTTGACGACGCGACCATCTGTGACATCGAGACAAGGGATGATTCGTATTGAAAGAGTCATTTTCCAGATGCCTTGAGTGCTTCTTGTAATGTAAATGCTCCGGCATAGAGTGCTTTACCAACGATTGCGCCTTCAACACCTATTGAGCGAAGCCCTGCCAAGCCTTCAATATCTGCAATTGATGAAATTCCACCACTAGCGACAACAGGCTTCTTGGTTGCCGCACATACTTCTTTGAGCAATTCAAAATTTGGACCCATAAGAGTTCCATCTTTAGCTACATCTGTAACTACATACCTGGCGCAACCATTTCGATCTAGGCGCTCTATTGTTTCGAATAGGTTGCCACCCTCTTTTGTCCAACCACGCGCTGCAAGTGTGTGGCCACGTACATCGAGTCCAACAGCGATTCGATCTCCATATTGTGAAATGACTTGCGCAGTCCATTCAGGATTTTCAAGTGCAGCAGTTCCTAAATTCACTCGTGTGCATCCTGTTGCAAGTGCTCTACGCAATGACTCGTCATCGCGAATACCACCAGAGAGTTCAACTTTGATATCAAGGGCTTTGACTACCGATGCAAGAAGTTCACTATTTTCACCACGTCCAAATGCCGCATCTAGATCTACTAAGTGCAGCCACTCAGCGCCAGCGGCTTGAAATTCAAGGGCAACTTCCAATGGGGAGCCATAAACACTTTCTCGATCTAATTCACCTTGTACTAGTCGCACAGCGCGTCCATCTTTTACATCGACGGCAGGCAAAAGTTCCAAATAGCTCATAGTGATTTCACCCAATTCTTGATAAGTGCCAAACCTGCACGCCCTGATTTCTCAGGGTGAAACTGTGTTGCACTGACATATTCATCTTCGATTGCTGAAAGGAACTTCTCGCCATATGTACTCCATGTTGCTCTGGCAGCAGGAGCGTTCTTTGCTGCATATGAATGTACAAAATAAAAAGATTCACTTTCTATACCATTGAAGAGAATTGATTGCGGCGCACTTACTATTGTGTTCCAACCCATGTGGGGCAATATTGGTGCATCGACTTTAGATACTTGCCCTTGCCAAATTCCAACGCCTGCATGTGAACCTTTGTCAGAATGCTCTAAACCTTCTGAAAATAGAATTTGCATTCCAATACAGATACCCAATGTTGGACGTTCTAACTCTTTGCGTTTACGAATAATCTCAGCGCCTCTGACGGCATTGAGACCTTTCATGCACGCCGCAAATGCACCTACTCCAGGTACAACTAAACCCTCTGCCTCGATTGCTTCATTGAAATCAGATGTGAGAATGACATCATCGCTAGCTGTTGCAAATGCACGCTGTGCTGAACGAAGATTGCCAGATCCGTAATCAAGAATCGCGATCAAAGAGAACCTTTTGTTGATGGAATACCTGTAACACGGCCATCGAGTGAAACTGCATCACGAAGTGCGCGAGCAACTGCTTTGAATTGCGCTTCAAAAACGTGATGTGCATTTCGACCTTCAAGTACGCGAATGTGTAGCGCGATATGTGCTTCAGCAACGATGGATTCCCAAATGTGCTTACCCATTGTTGTATCGAAAGTTCCGATGAGTTCAACAATTTCAGGTTGGCGATGCACGAGATATGGGCGACCAGAGAGATCAACTGCGGCTTGAACTAAAACTTCATCGAGTGGAACCATTGAATCCCCGAAGCGACGAATTCCAGCTTTATCCCCCAGTGCTTCGCGCAGCGCTTGGCCAAAAGCAAGGGATGTATCTTCAACGCTGTGGTGTGAATCAACATCGATATCACCCGTTGTTTTGATTGTTAGATTAAAGCCAGAATGCTTACCAAGTTGAGACATCATGTGATCGAAAAATGGAACACCTGTATCGACAGAGATGCTTCCATCGCCATCGAGATTGAGCTCTACAAGGACGTGTGACTCTTTAGTCTTACGTTCAACTCTGGCTTGTCTCATTTTGTATCTCCTGTAGTTTTTCAAGAAAAAGATTATTCTCGGCTACATTGCCGATTGTTACTCTGAGATAACCTGATAATCCCACATCGCGAATCAGAATGCCTCTATCGAGCATCGCTTGCCACAATTGTGGCGCACTTTGGCCAAATCCTGAAAAGAGCACGAAGTTCGCGCTACTTGGGATTGAGGAGAAGCCAAAGGCGTGAAGTGCCTTTGCCACTCTTTCGCGTTCGCTCACCAATGTCGCGACAGTAGCTAAGAGTTCTTTGCGAAATTCTAAAGCGACAACCGCGGCTCCTTGAGTCAGAGCGCTGAGGTGATATGGCAAGCGAACTAGAGTCATTGCATCAATGACCTTTGGGTGCGCTACTAAATATCCAACGCGTGCTCCTGCAAATGCAAATGCTTTACTCATAGTGCGAATAACAACGAGATGGGGATGGGAGTCAATGAGTGTCACGGCAGATTTTTCTTGTGAGAATTCAGCATAGGCCTCATCGACAATGAGTAATCCGCCAACTGAGGCGACAACTGTGGCTAAGCGCTCAATATCGCCAATTGAAATGGCATCACCTGTCGGATTATTAGGTGTCGTGATGAAAGTGAGTTGTGGTTGTACTTCCTTTACTTGAGCAATTGCTACATCAATATTGAATGTGAGATCACTATTTCGAGCACCATCTACCCAGTTCACAGATGTAACTTTAGAAATTAGCGGGTGCATCGAATAGGAGGGCGTAAAGCCAAGAGCGCTTCCACCAGAAAATGCTAAGAAAAGAGATTGGATTATTTCATTACTGCCATTTGCTGCCCAAATCAATTTTTCGTCAAAAGAAGTCTTCGATAATTCGTTGATAAAAACTGCCAAAGATTTACGCAGCGCAATTGCATCGCGATCTGGATAACGATTCAGAGTCGAACTTATCTGTGCGATTCGCTCTGTAATCGCTGCTTGGAGTTGAGGTGAAGGAGGAAATGGATTCTCATTCGTGTTCATCGCTGCTTGCGATGGAACTTGTGGCGCACCATAAGGACTCAATGATTGAAGATCAGCGCGAAGCGGTAACCAGGTTGGCCATTGCTGCGTCATGATTTTTTCTCAAATCTCGCCGACATTGCTTCACCGTGTGCGGGTAGATCCTCTGAATTGGCAAGAGTAATTACGGTAGGAGCAATATCCGTAAAAGCTCTCTCGCCATACTCAATAAAATGTAGGCCACGAAGAAAAGTTGCGACAGATAATCCACTCGAATGGCATGCACAACCACCAGTTGGAAGCACGTGATTTGATCCCGCAGAATAATCACCGAGTGATACTGGAGAAAAACGTCCAATGAATACAGCCCCTGCATTGCGAATCTTGGATGCTACCAATTGCGCATCAACTGTTTGAATCTCTAAGTGTTCGGCGGCATAAGCATTGACGACATCTAATCCTTGAGTAACTGAATCAACTAGAACTATCGCTGATTGAATACCGCCAAGGGCTGTAGCAATTCTTTCAGAATGTTTTGTCCGTGGAACACGCAGGGCTAATTCTTTCTCTACAGCCGTGGCAAGTTCTTGTGAATCCGTAACGAGAATTGCTGCAGCAATCATGTCATGTTCTGCCTGGCTAATGAGATCTGCTGCAACATCGCTAGCTAGCGCTGATGAGTCTGCAAGAATTGCAATTTCAGTAGGTCCTGCCTCTGAATCAATTCCAACGATTCCACGAAGTGCGCGTTTGGCTGCAGCCACATAGATATTTCCAGGACCGGTGACCATGTCACATTTTTCACAAATGTTCTTCATTCCATATGCAAATAGTGCAATGGCTTGCGCTCCCCCTATTGCAAATACTTCTGTGATACCAAGTAGTGCACATGCAGCCAGAATTGTTGGGTGTGGCAATCCTCCAAATTCTTTCTGAGGTGGTGAAGCAATTGCAATGCTCGCAACTCCTGCAATTTGTGCTGGAATTACATTCATCAACACTGAACTCGGATATACGGCGCGACCACCTGGAACATAGAGTCCAACTCGATCTACAGGTATCCATCGCTCTGTAACGCTTCCACCATCGACAACTGTTGTAGTGCTATCGCTTCGACGCTGGTCATTGTGAACTTTAGTAATACGCGCAACCGAAACTTCTAATGCAGTGCGAATCTTTGGCTCTAATTGAGCTAAAGCAGTATCGAGCGCACTCTGCGGGACACGAATTGATGGAGGCAGAACGCCATCAAATTCTTGCGCTAGCGCTAAAAGATCAGATTCATCTCCATTTTTGACGCGATTGAGAATTGGTTCAACAATTTTCATTGCTTGTGCAACATCCATCGCTGCGCGAGGAAGCGCGCTTTGATATTCGAACTTGGATAGCGAGCGTCCGCGTAGGTCAACGGTACGAATCATTGGCTTATTGTAGAGCTTGCTAATAAAACCTTGCCTGCAATTAAACGGTGACGAGGCAGCCAGGACCCAGAATAGATTTGAGATCTGCGCTCAAACTCGGTGATGCTGTGACAAGGGCATCGACTTTCATGATTATTTTAGCTCCATTGTCATCGAGATAGAGGTGCACTTCTCGCTTGCCAGGATGTGTTCTCAAAATCTCTTTCATACGTTCAACAATGGGTGGAGTGCATTGATTGATTGGCATAGATATGACGAGTGGGCCAACAGGGCCACGCGAAATATCAGGCATTGTCATTTCAACAGCAGTAAAGCGTAATTGTTCTTCACGGCGATCTACTCGACCTCGAATCGTCACAATGCGATCTTCGGTGAGCGACATTGAATATTGGTTATACGTCTTTGAGAAAAAGAGTGCTTCAACTGAACCTTCAAGATCTTCAATTGTAACTACTGCCCATGAAGCACCTTGGCGCGTTACTTTACGGGTAACACTTGTAATCAATCCCCCGATGGTAACCATAGATTCGTGTGTCGCACCTTCTTCAACTAACTGGCTAATCGTCATATCTGTATTTGCACGCAAGATATGTTCAACGCCAAGGAGTGGGTGATCGGATACATAAAGTCCAAGCATCTCTCGCTCGTAACTGAGCAACATCGCTTTTTCCCATTCTCCAGTTGGGATTTCAATATCTAAGCCTGCAACTGCGCTTACTGTTTCGCCGCCGAAGAGATCAAACTGACCGATTGCTTCCGCTCTCTTTGTTTCAATAATAGAATCAATCGCTTCCAAGTAGATAGACATCAAACCTTTGCGCGTAGCACCGAGTGAACCAAATGCGCCAGCTTTGATCAGTGATTCGATAGTTTTCTTATTACAGACCGCGACATCGACTTTTGCCAAGAAGTCCCCAAATGATGCGTAACGTCTCTTTGTATCGCGCGAATTCTTGATAGATGCGACTACTCCTTCTCCAACATTTCGAATTGCTGCGAGTCCAAAGCGAATATCTTTTCCACGGGGCGTGTACTCGGCATCTGATTCATTGACATCAGGTGGCAAGACCTGAATTCCCATGCGACGACATTCGCTCAGATACAAAGCAGATTTATCTTTATCATCTCGAACGCTTGTGAGTAGCGCTGCCATATATTCTGTTGGGAAATTAGCTTTGAGGTAGGCAGTCCAATAAGAAACCATTCCATATCCGGCACTGTGTGCTCGGTTGAAGGCGTAATCAGAGAATGGAATAAGAACTTCCCACAAGCGATTAATAGCTACATTAGAGAAGCCATTCTCTTTCATGCCTGCTTCAAAGGGAACATACTCTTTATCTAGAATTTCTTTATTTTTCTTACCCATGGCTTTACGCAAAAGATCTGCGCGACCGAGTGAGAAGCCAGCAACTTTTTGCGCAATTGCCATTACTTGTTCTTGATAAACAATGAGACCGTAGGTATCGCCCAAAATTTGATCGAGAGGCTTATGTAGTTCCGGGTGAATCGGTTCCACTGGCTTTCGACCGTTTTTGCGATCGGCATAGTTATTGTGCGCATTTTCACCCATTGGTCCAGGGCGATAGAGAGCAATAACTGCAGATATATCTTGGAATGAATCTGGTGAAAGTGCGCGAAGTAGTGCTCGCATTGGGCCACCATCGAGTTGGAAAACTCCCAATGTGTCACCGCGAGATAAGAGTTGATATGTCTTTAGATTATCAAGGGTGAGATCTTCGAGTACGACATCAATTCCTTGATTTGCTTTGATATTGAGCAAGCAATCATCTAATACGGATAAGTTTCGAAGTCCAAGAAAATCCATCTTGAGAAGTCCAATAGATTCGCAAGCACCCATATCGAATTGAGTAATGATTGCACCATCTGCTTCGCGACGATGAATCGGAATGACATCGAGTAATGGTTCGCGCGAGAGAATTACTCCTGCAGCGTGTACTCCCCACTGACGTTTTAGTCCTTCTAATCCTCGCGCCGTATCTACAACCCGCTTTGAATCTGGATCAGTGTCATAGAGAGTTCTAAATTCGCCAGCCTCGGAATAGCGCTCATCCTTAGGGTCAAAAATACCTGACAGAGATATATCTTTTCCCATCACAGATGGTGGTAGAGCTTTTGTTAGCTTCTCACCAATGACATAGGGATATCCAAGAACGCGAGTTGAATCTTTGAGTGCTTGCTTTGATTTGATGGTGCCGTAGGTAATGATTTGAGCAACGCGATCTTCGCCATACTTCTCCGTTGCATAGCGAATCATTTCGCTGCGTCTGCGTTCATCGAAGTCGAGATCAATATCTGGCATTGAGATACGTTCTGGATTCAAGAAGCGCTCAAAAAGTAAGCCGTGTACAAGTGGATCAAGCCCCGTAATTCCAAGTGCATATGCAACAAGTGAACCTGCTGCAGAACCTCGGCCTGGGCCAACGCGGATTCCAACTTTCTTGGCATGTGCAACTAAGTCGGCTACAACAAGGAAGTAACCAGGAAATCCCATCTTCTCCATCACGCCAAGTTCATATGACAGGCGATCTTTGTATTCTTGAGCAACATTTTCACCGAGGCGCCACACAAGTCCGCGCTCTGATTCTTTGACTAGCCAGGAATCTTCAGTTTCGCCATTAGGCACCGCAAATTGTGGGAGTAAATTTTCTCCTTCACGAAGTTTTACATCACAGCGCTGGGCAATAAGTAATGTGTTATCGCATGCCTCAGGCAATTCTTTGAAGAGTTCGCGCATCTGCGCAGGTGTCTTAAGATAGAACTCATCATTATCGAACTTAAAGCGCTTTGGGTCAGCCAAGGTCGAACCTGATTGCACGCAGAGCAGCGCTTCATGGGAAGGCGCATCTGCATTGAATGTGTAGTGCAGATCATTTGTTGCAAGTAAAGGAAGACCTAACTCTTTACCTAGCTTGAGAAGATCAGTTTTCACACGCGTTTCAACATCAATTCCGTGATCCATCAACTCAAGAAAGAAATTCTCTTTTCCAAAAATATCTCTAAGTTCACTCGCTGCGCGAACTGCCTCTTTATAAGCACCCATTCGAAGACGAGTTTGAATCTCTCCACCTGGACAACCAGTAGTTGCGATAAGACCGCTTGAATATTGCGAAAGTAATTCACGATCCATACGTGGCTTGTAGTAATAGCCTTCAAGGGATGCAAGAGATGAAAGTCGAAAAAGATTTGAAAGACCCTTATTATTTTCGGCCAAAATAGTCATGTGCGTATAAGCGCCACCGCCAGAGACATCATCTTCTCCACCATCAGCCCACTTCACTCGCTTTTTTTCAAAGCGTGACTCAGGGGCAACATAGGCTTCAATACCAATAATTGGCTTTACGCCAACTTTATTTGCCTGCTTATAAAAATCGAATGCACCAAAAACATTTCCATGATCCGTCATCGCAATTGCGGGCATCTCCTGGCGCGCAACCTCTGCTACTAAATCTCCAACGCGCGCCGCACCATCGAGCATTGAATACTCGGTATGTACGTGTAAATGGACAAAAGAATCTGATGACATGATGAGCGAGGTTAGTCCTTAGGGAAGGACTGCGTCGGAAAGCAACGCCAAAGAGCCGATAAGGTCAGCAGGATACGGTGCTTCGAATCTCATATCGTGACCTGTTAGTGGATGTTTGAAACG
The DNA here is from genome assembly GCA_945898065.1 of Bifidobacterium breve. Classification (GTDB taxonomy): domain Bacteria; phylum Actinomycetota; class Actinomycetes; order Nanopelagicales; family Nanopelagicaceae; genus Planktophila. Next base: position 31,992 of record CAMDHH010000004.1, on the reverse strand, counting down.
AAGTTCTTTGGCATGAAGCCATGGTCGAGACATCGCCAGACTTGCAGCTAATACTGGATCTGCTCCATATGTCATATCTCCAACGAGTGGGTGATTGAGTGCAGAGAAATGAACTCTAATTTGATGAGTGCGGCCAGTCTCTAATTCAACTTGTACAAGTGAGACCCCGCGATAAAACTCAATTACTTCATAGTGAGTAATCGATGGTTTTCCTTGTGCAACAACTGCAAATCGATGATCTTCTTTTGGATGTCGATCGATTGGTGCATCGATAGTTCCCGTTGTGGGATCCATATGTCCTTGAATCAGGGCGTGATAAATTTTTTCAACACTGCGATCGCGAAATGCCTCTTTGAGAACACTAAACGCTCGATCACTCTTTGCAACAATCATCAGACCACTTGTGCCAACATCGAGGCGATGAACAATTCCTTGACGTTCTGCCGGACCACTCGTTGATACTGAATATCCAGCAGCCATAAGAGCGCCAACAACTGTTGGGCCAGTCCATCCTGGACTTGGGTGCGCAGCGCAACCAACTGGCTTATCAATGACTATAAGGTCATCATCATCAAAGACCACACGTAAACCATCTAACGGTGTCAATGGAATTGGTGCTGCATTTATTTGTTCTGGCAATAAAACTTCAATAATTTGACCTGCTTCAACTCTCGCCGATTTCACCATCGCTTCGCCATTAGTGGTGATATCGCCATCTTCTAGAAGGCGAACAACTGCAGTGCGTGAGAGTCCAAGTACACGAGTAAGAGCACTATCGATTCGCTCACCTGCCACTCCCTCAGGAACTAAAAGAGTACGTAATTCTCGTGACATTTCTAAACTCCAGGAAGATCTGGTCGATTATCTTTAGGTGCAACTGGGGCAATATTGCGCGCTGAAAGGATGACCGAAATTCCAGCTGCCACAACAATAGCGCTATCTGCAAGATTAAATATTGGCCAATGAGGAAGGGCTATCCAATCAATAACGTGTCCTCTCAGAAAACCTGGCGAACGAAAAATGCGATCACTGAGATTTCCAAGAACACCACCAAGGAGTAATCCAAGAACGAGAGCCCATCCCCGATGAACAATGCGAGGTGCTACATACGTAATCATGAGAATAACTGCCAGGGCGAATAAGGAGAGAAAAAGTGTCGCACCCGTAGCAAAGCTAAATGCAGCTCCTGGATTGCGCACAAATGTAAGTTGAAGAAAAGAACCAATTACTTTGACTGGCTCGCGTTGTGACAGAGTCGAAACTGCCCATGCTTTAGTTGCGAGATCTACAAGAAAGATTATCCAAGCGCACGCATAAAGAAAGCGCCAATGCTGTTGAGGACTTTGGCGCAACTTAGCGCCGCTCTTCCTTCTGCTTACAGACCATGCATAGAGTTGCACGCGGGAAAACTTGCAGACGAGCTTTACCAATGATATTTCCACACACTTCACACTTACCGTAGCTCTTATTATCAATTCGCTCTAGTGCTCGCTCAGTTTGAAGAACCATTTCGCGAGCATTAATCACAAGAGACATTTCATGTTCGCGCTCGAAAGTCTTGGTTCCTGCATCGGCTTGATCATCGCCTGAACCCTCTCCCGATTCCTTAATCAGTGAATCCATCTCGGCCTCAACTAGGGTTAACTCATGTTGTAAGCGAAGCAAATCTTTTGTCACTTCGCTACGAATGGCCTTGAGTTCTGCAGCGCTCCATGGGGATTCATTGTCACTAACAACTACTGGCGTTGGTGCGCCTTTGATTGGCTTGAGCGGTGCAACTTTCTTTGCACTCTTTGCTGGGCGTGGCGGTGGAAGCATTGTGAGGCGACGCTCTTCAACGACGGGAACAACTACTGGGGCAACAATTGTGGAGACGCTGACAGTCTGAGATTTTTCATCTACAGTCAGAGTTGTCTTAGAAGGGAATGGCTTTCCAGGAGCCTTCTTGACTGGAATGCTCTTTACAGCGCTCTTCTTTGCAACAGCTTTCTTTACTGGAGTCTTTTTAGCAGGAGCCTTTTTCGCGGGCGCCTTTTTAGCAGGAGCTTTCTTTGCAGCCACCTTTTTAGCGCCGGCTTTCTTAGTTGCGCTCTTCTTTGCTGGGGCGCTTTTCTTAGGCATGGCGCGCACCCTATGCCGAATCGGGCAATCGCACCAACTTCGCCACGGGTAATTTGCTCACGCAATGCTCTAGACTCCTCTTCGAACACATTTCGAGCGTTGACGGGGCCATCACCTCACGAGCTTGCTGGAAGAGTCGAGTGATTATTCACTCGCGGTAGAACCAGCGGTGTTTGTAAGAAGAGGTATCGAAATTTCGATACAAGGCGGGTGGTACCGCGAGTTTTCCATTCAAATGGAAATTCGTCCCTCCAGTTCCATAAGTCGGAGCTATCTGGAGGGTTTTTTAATGTCATTTCGTGCGATTCCTGCATCGATAGATCTACCTGCAATGGAACATTCAATTCTTAAATTTTGGAAAGAAAATTCCATTTTCGAAGAGAGCACTAGGGCTCGTAAAAATGGTGAAGCGTGGACTTTTTATGAAGGTCCCCCAACTGCAAATGGATTACCTGGAACGCACCATATTGAAGCGCGTGTTTTCAAAGATGTATTCCCGCGCTTTCAAACAATGAAAGGCAAGCTCGTAGAACGCAAAGCGGGTTGGGATTGTCATGGTCTGCCTGTTGAGATTGCAGTTGAAAAGGAACTTGGTTTCTCAGGTAAGGGAGATATTGAAAAGTTTGGAATTGCCGAGTTCAATGACAAGTGCCGACAATCAGTCACGCGTCACGTAGATGCCTTTGAAACAATGACGAATCGCATGGGCTTCTGGGTTGATTTCGATCAAGCGTATTGGACGATGGCACCAGAATATGTTGAGAGCGTTTGGTGGAGCCTCAAAGAGATTTGGAAAAAGGGACTACTTGTTCAGGATCATCGTGTTGCACCATATTGTCCGCGCTGTGGCACAGGATTATCAGATCACGAATTAGCACAAGGATATGAAAGTGTTGTAGATCCATCCGTCTATGTTCGTTTTCCAATCACATCGGGTGAACTTGGCGACCTTGGCGCATCTCTTCTCGTATGGACAACAACGCCGTGGACTCTTGTATCAAATACCGCCATTGCTGTTCATCCAGATGTTGACTATGTATTAGTAGAGGTAACTCATGAAGAAAAGAGTGAACTCTTAGTTGTCGCTGATGCCCTTCAGTCAGCACTTACCGGTGAAGTCAAAGTATTGCGCACAATGCTTGGTAAGGATTTAGAGCGCACAACTTATTCTCGACCATTTGATTATGTTGAGATTCCAGACTCGCATTACGTTGTGTTGGCAACATATGTAACGACTGAAGATGGAACAGGACTTGTTCACCAATCCCCTGCCTTTGGCGCAGATGACTTACAAGTGTGTCGTGCATACGGATTACCTGTCATAAATCCTGTTGCACCAGATGGAACATTTTTGCCTGACGTTGCAGTTGTTGGAGGCCTATTTTTCAAAGATGCTGACAAGCCACTAGTAAAAGAATTGAGAAGCAAAGGTCTGCTCTATAAGCATCAACCATATGAGCACCAATATCCACATTGCTGGCGCTGCCACACAGCGCTGATCTATTACGCACAACCTTCTTGGTATATACGCACAACATCAATCAAAGATGCGCTCATTCGTGAGAACCAAAATACTGACTGGCATCCACAAACAATCAAAGATGGCCGCTACGGCGACTGGCTCAATAACAATATTGACTGGGCACTATCTCGCAATAGATTCTGGGGAACACCACTTCCTATTTGGCGATGCGAAAATAAACATGAAATCTGCATTGCATCCCTTGCCGAACTTGGAGAATTAGCAGGTACAAATCTTTCTAATCTTGATCCACATCGCCCATTTGTAGATGACATTACTTTTCCTTGCCACGAATGTAAGCAAACGATGACACGTATTCCAGAAGTAATCGATTGTTGGTATGACTCTGGCGCCATGCCATTTGCTCAATGGGGATATCCGCACAAGGAAGGTTCTGCAGAAAAATTCGCAAAGGCATATCCGGCAGATTTCATCGCTGAAGCAATCGATCAAACACGTGGGTGGTTCTACACACTAATGACCATCGGAACCCTTGTCTTTGATAAGAGTTCTTATTCAACAGTTCTCTGTCTTGGCCACATTCTCGATGAAGATGGTCGCAAAATGAGTAAGCATCTAGGAAACGTTCTAGAACCTATTTCATTGATGGAGCAACATGGCGCTGACGCTGTTCGTTGGTACATGCTTGCAGCTGGTTCACCATGGGCAGCTCGTCGCGTAGGCCATACCGCTATCAACGATGCACTTCGCAAAACTCTTCTTACCTATTGGAATACTGTTTCATTCCATGCACTTTATGCGCACGCAGCATCTTTTGATCTCAAGGATTCACCAGCGCCAAGTGATAGAACACTTATGGATAAGTGGATTCTCTCTGAACTCAATTTACTCATTCAAGAAGTAGATGCTGCCTATTCAGATTTCGATTCACAGGCAGCAGGTAAAGAGTTAGCGCGCTTCATTGATGATCTTTCCAATTGGTATGTGCGCCGTTCAAGGCGACGCTTTTGGGATGGTGATGCAAGTGCGCTAGCAACGCTTCATGAATGCCTAACAGTTCTAACTCAACTTCTTGCTCCGATGATTCCATTTATAACGGAGCAGGTCTGGCAAGAATTGGTTCGTCCAACTAATGCCACCGCAGCCCACTCTGTACATCTAAGTGATTTTCCAATTGCAGATTCCTCAATGATTAATCTGGATTTGCGTCGTGAAGTTTCACTTACAAAGAGAATTGTTGAACTTGGTAGAGCTGCTCGAGCAGAATCTGGAGTCAAGATTCGCCAGCCACTATCGCGTGCACTCATTGCGGCAAGTGGCTGGGCATCCTTGCCAGTTGCGATGCGCGAACAAATCGCAGATGAGCTGAATGTAATTTCACTAGAAGATATCGCCGATGCCGATGGAGATTTGGTTGATATTTCCATCAAGGCAAATTTTAGAACTCTAGGAACAAAATTCGGTGGAGCAGTTCAAGAAATTGCTAAAGCTATAAATTCTCAGAATGCGACAGAACTCGTTCGCACCCTGCGCACAAAAGGAACGAGCACAATTTCAGCAGGCTCATCATCATGGGAAATCTCATTAGAAGATCTAGCAATTACAGAGGTACCCAAGAGCGGTTGGATGGTCGCGAGCCATGATGGCGAGAGTGTTGCTCTGGACCTTGAACTCACTCCACCACTCATCGCGGCAGGAAATGTTCGAGAAGTTATCCGTTTGATTCAAGAGCGTCGCAAGAGTGATGGCTTTGATATTTCTGATCGAATCGATATCTCATGGAATGCATCTGCGTTAGTTGCTCAGGCTGTCCTTGCCGATCTGGAACACATTAAGAGTGAAGTTCTAGCAATCGAAATGAAGCAAGATACTGCTCTAGAAATTTCGGATAATGAACTTGGGATGGCTGTAATTCTAAAAAAGAATTCCTAATTCTTTAGAGCGAACCAACGATTGGAATCAATAGTTGGATTGCAAAAAAAAGTACTATAAATGAGAGATCTAAACTCACTGCGCCAATGCGTAGTGGTGGAATAAAACGTCGCACGAAACCCATTGGCTTATCGGTAATCGAATACACGGCTTCAACAAAATAAAGGGAGATTCCGCTAGGACGCCAGTTGCGAGCGAAGATTCTGACGTAATCAAGAATTAGGCGACCCAAAAGCGCAAAGAGAAATATCTGCAGTATGAGAACAAGAATCGTGCCGATACGAAACATAGAGTTATGAGTTAGTTCTGATTGAAAAAGCTTGCTTGGGCAGCTGCAGATTTATCTTCAGAACTTACTGAAACATTTGCTGGTGAAAGAAGGAAGACCTTCTTTGTCACTCTTTCAATAGTTCCATTGAGCCCGAATGCGAGTCCACTCGCAAAATCTATAAGGCGTGTACATGCAGCTTCATCCATATCAGTGAGATTGATAATGACAGGATTTCCCTGGCGATAGTGCTCACCAATTGTTCGCGCCTCATTATAGAAACGTGGATGAAGAGTGATGATGCGATCTAGAACTGGAAGATCTAATTGAGGAGCAGGTGCGAGTGTTGATGAAGCCATTGAACTTACGTGACGTGGTTCGCGAGTCTTGATGCGAACATCTGGCACACGTGCAGCTTCTTGAGCGGCACCAGGTGTATCAAATTCAGGGTCATCCATTAGTCCGAGGTAGTTTGCGACGCGTCGCATTGCGTTAGCCATAAGGAAAATTTTACAGCGCAGGCGTGCGAGAACCGAGGATTGAACTACCTACGCGTATATGTGTCGCTCCATGTGAAATTGCACTTTCATAGTCACCACTCATCCCTGCAGATAGGGCTGTCGCAGTTGGGAATCTTGTGTAAAAAGCCTTATGTATCGCTGCTAATTCGGTAAATGCTTTATCTGGTGCGCCACCAAGTGGAGCCACTGCCATGAGTCCCATAAGTCGCACTCCCGCCTTCGAGATAACGAGATCCCCTAGTTCATTGAGTTGATTAGGCAATACCCCTCCGCGACCTACCACTCCATCGAGGGAGACTTGAATGAAAATTCCCAAAGGCTCCTCTATTCGCTCTTTACAGAGCGTTGCAATTTTTTCTAAATGTTCTTGCGAATCGAGTGAATGTATATAACGAGCCCATGTGGTTATAGATTTCAATTTATTACTCTGAATCTGTCCTTGAAAATGCCAATTTCCTGCTACTTCTACCGACTTGGAAGCACCCTCTGAATCTCTATTCTCACCGAAGTCACGGATTCCTAGTTCGTGAAGTATTGCAATATCACTTGCTGGAAAGGTCTTGGTGACAACGATTAGCTCAATCTCGTTGATATTTCGGTGAGAAGCCAGCGCACTTACTTTAATCTTCTCCTTCACTAATGCAAGATTGCTCACAATTTCATCTTTGCGGCTATTCATAATGCAATCACCCCCACCGTCCGACCTGTAATTTTATCGCGACGATAAGAAAAATAATCCAAATTCTCTAGGGTGCAAATATCAGATTTTTTTACTGTGACACCCTGTTGCACAAGCACCTCACCCAGTGATTGAGCTAAATCCAAAGACAAGGTCCCCTGAGGGGTTTGAGATTGAGATGCTGGATATTTTGAAATGACTTCTTCGAACACATCCTTTGACACCTCATAACAATTCCCACAAATATGTGGGCCAATCAAAGCCATAAAATTCTTACCTCCTAAGCGCTTCATCTCATCAAGTACCTTCAGGGCGATATCGTTGACTAAACCTTTTCTGCCAACATGAACAGCAGCTACAACGCTATCTCCATGGATGAGCAGTGGAATGCAATCGGCAACCTGTACCGCCAAGTTGATTCCAGGTGTTGTTGTAATGAGTGCATCACAGGTTGGTATCTCTTCATCCGCTGATTGCGCCACATGGAATTGATCACCGTGAACTTGATTCATGAAAAGCGTAGGACCTATACGCGAAACTAATGAGGCTCTATTTTTAGCAACATTGTCGGAAATATCACCGACATGGTCGCCAAAATTGAGAAAGTCATATGGTGGCGTACTTGCTCCGCCATATCTATCCGTAAAGAGTGTGAACAAGTACTCCTACTTCATAAAATCAGGTATATCGATCTCGTCTTCTGCAACGAGTTCTTCAAAGGTGACTCTCTTCCTAGGCAAAACATCTTCGCCAACTTCCATTGCAAAGGAGATCGGATCATTAGCAGCAATTGGATCTGCAACTCCGTTGAGTGAAGCCGCGTCAATGATTGGCATTGCCACACGCTTAGGCTCTCCGCCTGCAAAGCCAGCGGCCACAACAGTGATTCGAACTTCATCACCAAGTGCATCATCGATAGTTGTACCGAAGATGAACTTGGCATCAGCATGAACGGCGCTTTGAACTAACTCGCAAGCCTCATTTACTTCAAATAGTCCAAGATCTGAGCCGCCCGATACGGAGAGTAGAACTCCCATTGCGCCATCAATTGATGCCTCCAATAGTGGACTTGAAATTGCAAGTTCAGCTGCGCGAATAGCGCGGTTTTCACCACGAGCAGAACCAATTCCCATAAGTGCAGATCCAGCACCTGACATCACTGCCTTTACATCTGCAAAGTCAAGATTGATAAGTCCAGGTTGAGTAATTATCTCTGTAATTCCTTGAACACCGGAGAGTAAAACTTGGTCTGCGCTTTTGAATGCATCTGCCAAAGTAATATTGCGATCTGAAATAGCCAGTAAGCGATCGTTTGGAATAACAATGAGTGTGTCAACTTCTGCACGAAGATTTTCAATACCGATATCAGCTTGTGCAGAACGCAACTTTGCTTCGAAAGAGAATGGACGAGTAACAACTCCAATTGTTAGTGCACCGAGATCGCGTGCAATCTTTGCAACAACTGGTGCCGCCCCTGTTCCTGTTCCGCCACCTTCACCTGCTGTAACAAAAACCATATCGGCGCCGCGTAACATCTCTTCAATATCATCTGCATGATCGAGTGCAGCTTCGCGACCCTTATCAGGATCCATTCCAGCGCCTAAACCTTTTGTAGTTTTACGACCGATATCTAATTTCACATCGGCATCACTCATTAATAAATGTTGCGCATCAGTATTGATTGCAATGAATTCAACGCCTTTGAGTCCAACATCAATCATTCGATTAATTGCATTGACTCCACCGCCACCGATACCAACAACTTTGATGACAGCTAAATAATTTTGCGGTGAAGCCACGGTTATCCTCCTAGAGAACCATAAACCTCAACTTGAGAGATACGGTTCTTATATGTATGCGTGGCATGAACGTAAAGCGAGTTGAGCATGTATGCAAACACCGACGCGAAGAATTTCAATTTTATTTTTAGATGCTATTTCACAATTGGTGCATGTGGAGCAGAGACATCAATTGTCGAAATCTTTGAATTTTCTTTCAATACAACGAGTGCTTCATAAACCTTTATCTTTAGATTCAAATCTGAATTCCTCCCCCAGATTAGATTGAGCTTTCGAGAACCTTCTTGCAGGTTGAGTTCAAATGAATCTTGATTCTTCGCCTTAATAGCGATCACTTTGGAGCGAAATGATTGTGGAAATTGGGTAAATAGTTCAATAGCAAAGAGTCCAAATTCTGTGGAACTCGCCTCAACTACAGGTAGAGATTGAGGCGAGCCACCTGGAATATCAAAGAGTGTCCCATCTTTGCCGATGAATTGGTCAGCAAATACTCCAATAGGAATTCGAGGAGTGATCTCAATAGTCACAGTCCCGTTGATCCAATTGCGAGAAAGTTTTACGCTTTCTATCCAGAGTTCCACTTCCAATTTAGACCCCACGGCTCTTGGTTCTACTCGTGCCAACTTCTCACCGATGGATACTCCACTCAATTGTTGAATCGAAGTTTGCTCGGTTCCGGTAACTACTACCTTAGATACAGTAAATAATGATGACCAGGCGATGAGATAAACAATCAGTGCAAAAATTGCGACTCCTGCAATAGAAAATACTTTGCGATTTATGCGAATCACCTACTCCATATCAAAGCGTTTATCTAAACCCGCAACAATAATTGGAGCCAGTGAACTTACATCGCCAGCACCTAAGGTCAGGATTACATCACCAGGTTGAGCCGATTCAATAAGAGTTTGCGTCGCATCGATGAAATTTGGGATGAATTCCCCATGTGTCATTTGATCAACAATGATCTGTGAACTCACGCCAGGTATTACTTTTTCACTCGCAGCATAAACTTCAAGTAAAACTGCTCTATCAGCTTGATTGAGTACGCGCGCAAAATCGTTGACGAAAGCTTGTGTACGTGAATAACGATGTGGCTGAAAAATTACAATTACTCGACCATCTCCCGCATACCGGCGCGCGGCTTGAAGAGTTACATCTATCTCGGTTGGGTGATGTCCATAATCATCGATCACTCTGATGCCATGGACGGTGCCGATTAACTCGAAACGACGACCTGTACCTTGAAAGGTCGCCAGCCCCGCAATAATTGCAGAATGTTCCAAACCGAGTGCCATACCCATTGCCAATACAGCACAACCATTGAGCAGATTGTGGTGACCCGGAACATGGAGTTCAATAATTCCTAAACTCTTACCCCGCCATACAACGCGCGCTTTAGAACTCATCGCTAATAATTCGATTTTATCTATGACTAAATCTGAATCTGGATTCGTTCCGTAAGAAACAGTAGAAACTACACTCTGGGCTTTACCCAATGCTTGCGAGCCAGGATCATCATTGCAATAAATGAGGAAGCCTTCAGGGTTGATTGTTGCTGCAAAGTCTCGAAATGCCTCAGTCACCATTTCGGGTGTAGCAAAGAAATCCACATGATCGTGCTCGACATTTGTAACGATTGCAGCGAAAGGGTGATACTCAATGAAGGATCCATCTGATTCATCTGCTTCAGCTACAAATAACTCGCCAGTCCCCTTATGTGCGTTGGAACCTGAAGCAGTGATCGTTCCACCAATAGCAAAAGATGGATCTAAGCCACAAGATTGAAGCGCGACGGCAAGCATGGAGGAAGTTGTAGTTTTTCCATGTGTTCCAGCAACTGCAATACTTTTAGAAACCGACATAAGAATCGCAAGTAATTGCGCACGAGTGAGGGTAGGCAAACCAAGTTCACGCGCGCGAACTAATTCGGGATTTTGTTGCGAAATCGCTGTTGAAAAAACTACGAAATTTGAACCATCAACATGCTCGCCTTCATGGGTCACATCTATATGGGCACCCAAGATTCGAAGCGCAGCAACTACGGAGGAATCTTTAGCATCTGAGCCAGTAACTTCAATGCCGTATGAAAGCGCAATTCGTGCAAGGCCACTCATTCCAGCCCCACCAATTCCAATAAAATGAATCCGTTTATCAATCAAATCCTCTAGAAGTCTTCGCATCACTTACTCTCCAAGATTGCGAATTCCATCAAACTCAATATTTTCTGTGCAGCTAATAGTTCACTTGAGTCACCCACTATTGGTGCATCATGAGACTTGCCAAGAAGGTTTTGGAAGTTGTGCTGTAAGTATTCTGAATTGAATTCATTCTGTTCGACGATCATGGCGCGATCTGACTCCACAAGATCTATCGCATTGAGTCGTTGTTCGCCATTTCCAATTGGTAGGGGCACAAAGAGAGCGTAACGACCCAGTGTGCGAAATTCGCTACAAGTAACTGCTCCGCTTCGTGCAATGAGCAGATCAGCTGCTAAGTAGGCCTCACTCATCGAAGTTATATATGAGATAGGGATATAACCAGGACGCTTGTTAGGCAAGGAATTCGCTTGACCTACTGAATGCATTACAGAACAGCCTTGTCTGAGCAAGAAATCAATTGATTCTTCGACAACCTTGTTGAGCGCAATAGAACCTTGAGAGCCTCCCATAATTAGTATGAGATCTTTATCGGGATCACACCCTAATTCAATTTTTGCCTCTCGACGCGCCTTCTTCCAATCACTTTGAGCCTCATTGAATGTGTCAATGATTTCGCGCCGAAGTGGCAGCCCGGTAATAAGTGCCTCTGAAAATCTTCCATCTTCGACACTACGCGAGATTGCAAGTGATGCGCCCAAGAGTGCACCTAGCCTATTTGCGAGACCAGGCTTTGCATTTGACTCATGGATAACTATTGGAATTCTAGAAAGCTTTGCGGCGCAATATGCAGGCGCACTCACATATCCACCAAAACCAATAAGAACACTCGCATCTTTCAAGTATTTATGTGCTTGAAGAACAGAGAGAATAAAGATGAAAGGGGAACGAAGGAGAGAGAAAGAGAGCTTGCGGGGTGCAACCACTTTTGAAATCAGCAAAAGTTCAAAGCCAGCCGAAGGCACTAATTTCGTTTCTAAGCCGCTTTTTGTTCCGAGAAAAGAAATGCGATCTTCTGGATTTTTTTCATGCCACAGTCGAGCAAGAGATAATCCGGGTTCAATGTGCCCCGCTGTTCCTCCCCCAGCAATAACTATGCGAGCCATGGGAACTTCGATCTTTTGATCTCTTCATAGATACGAGGATCTCTTCGCGCTGCGCCGAGTACAAAACCAACTGCACAATACAATGCAAGAAGTGATGAGCCTCCGTAGGAAAGAAATGGAAGCGTAACTCCAACTACCGGAAGCAAACTAAGCGCCGAACCCATGTTGAGAATTACTTGAATTGTTATCCAACAACCAATTCCTGCACTGGCGTAGCGAACAAGAGGGTCATGTGTTCGCATCGAGATTTTGAAAATGGAAAAAATTAAAGCAGCGAATAGAATTACTACCGACAGCGTTCCGAATAAACCTAGTTCTTCGCCAATGACCGAGAAGATAAAATCTGTATGTGCCTCTGGAAGATTTCCCCATTTTTGGCGACTAGCACCAAGTCCAACACCAAATAGCCCACCACTTGCCAAGCCAAGAAGGCTATGTGCTGGTTGCCAACCTGCATTTTTGTAATCACCTTCTGCAAATGGATGTAAAACAACTAATAATCTCTGTGCTCTGTTTGGTGAGGTAACGATGAGGGCGGCTATACCCGCGAAACCAAGGGTGGTTACAAGTGTAAAGAGTCGCATAGGCACACCCGATACCCATAAGAGTCCTGCAAGAATTGATGCAAATACCGAGACAGTACCTAAATCATTGCCTGCATATATAAGGGCCATTGCTAACGCAAAACCAGGAGCAATAAGCATAAGTACATTTGTTTGAACAATTCCTGCACGCTCACGGCTTGCAAGCATGTATGCCGCCCATAAGATCATCAGGAATTTTGCAAACTCACTTGGTTGAACATCAATAAAACCCAAACTAATCCAGTTCTTGTTTCCACCAGAGCTGCGTCCAATTATCTGAACAGCTCCCAGAAGTAGAATTGAGATAATTAGCGCCTTCTTGGCAAGCATTTGCCACTGTTTCAAGGTGATTCGTGATGCTAAGAATCCCAATGGAAGTGCTGCACAGATCGCCAGGGCTTGACGCAAGACAATTCCGTAGGTGTTTCCCTTTGTTCCTAGGGAATGAATTGATGAAGCAGAAAAAACCATCACCAATCCGATAAATGTGAGTGCAAGTGTGGTACCAAGAAGCATGTAATAGAAATTTACTGGCTTACTAAGAAAGATAGTGAGTGCAGATTTCTTCGTGGGATTACTCTTCATGTAAAACAACTTTCTTTACTGCCGCTGCAAATCTGTCTCCGCGGTCTGCATATGAAAGAAATTGATCCATAGATGCGCATGCAGGAGCTAAAAGAACAGTATCGCCATTAGTGGCAACTTCTAGGGACTTGCGCACAATCGCTTCCATAAGTGAATTAGATTCCCCGCCTTTGAGATAATCACGTGGGGTATCGATTTGAATTACTTGAATCTCTGGAGCTTGGATTCGAAGTTCATCTGCAATCAAATTTCCATCAGTGCCAATAATGATTGCTGAGCGAATGCGGCCCTTTGTTCGAGTGACCAGCTCTTCCATCTTTGCACCCTTTGCCAAGCCTCCAGCAATCCAAATAACATGTAACTGAGAAAGTAGGGATGCCGTTGCAGCATGGGGATTCGTAGCCTTTGAATCATCAATCCAAGTAATTCCATTTCTTTGGCACACAACTTCAATTCGATGTCTTCCAGGAGTGAAATTCTGTAGAGCTTTCGCAATTGCCTCATGCGTTACTCCAAGTGAACGCGCTATCCCTGCAGCTGCCAGTGCATTTGAAACATTATGGGGAGCCGTTGGTTGAACATCTCTTAGCTGGGAAATCATCGCTGCCTCTTGGGGATCAAGAACAAATGCGCGGTCAACTAAAAGATCTTCAACTACGCCTAATTCTCCTGGCTTTGGCGTATCCAAACTATAAAAAACTTTACGTCCTTGCCAATGAGCACTTTTTGCAACTACTGCGCCGTCATCACCGTTGAGAATTGCTGTAGATGAACGATCGAGTATTGAAATTTTCGCCTTTGCATACTCATCAAAGGAGCCATGCCAATCTGTGTGGTCATCAGCAATATTGAGAATTGCGCACGACACAAACTGGGCTTTTTTAGACCAGTGCAACTGAAAAGATGAAAGTTCGACAACTAAATAGTCGTAAGGATCGCTTTGATCTACAACTGAAATAACAGTCTCCCCTACATTTCCACATGCAATTGCATGAAAACCACCAGTGCGCAGCATGCTTGCAGCCATTTCAACAGTTGTTGTCTTGCCATTAGTGCCAGTGAGTGCGACCCATTTTTGTGATGGAGACATCTCTAGGTGCATATCCCAAGCAATATCAATTTCATTGAGTAATGCAACGCCCGAAGATTGCGCTGATTGAATTATCGGATGTGACTCTTTCCATCCTGGTGAGACAACGATTGAATCCCACTGTGAAAGATTAATCGAATCTGATTCAATTCTAGGGAAATCAAATTTGGAGTCATTGTTCTCATCAACAATACCGATCTGAGCACCGCGCTTAGATAGAGATTGGGCAACAGCTACACCGGTGACACCTGCACCAAGTATCAGTACTTTTTGATTTGAATAAGGTGTAGCCATTTCTCTTACTTCGCCACCCATTGCGCATAGAAGAGCCCTAGTCCGACTGCAACACAGAGCCCAGCAATAATCCAAAAGCGAAGAACGATCGTTACTTCACCCCAGCCAAGTAGTTCAAAGTGGTGTTGCAGTGGCGCCATTTTGAAAACTCTTTTACCACCACTTATTTTGAAATATAGAGTTTGTATAATTACAGAGAGTGTAATAATTACGAAGAGGCCACCTAGTGGTAACAGTAATAATTCCACTCGAAGCGTTGTTGCAAGTCCTGCCAACGCTCCACCGAGTGCAAGTGAACCTGTATCACCCATAAAGATGCGAGCAGGAGATGCATTCCACCAAAGAAAACCTGTGCATGATGCTGCAAAACTCGCTGCAAATACTGCCATATCAAGTGGGTCTCGAACTTGGTAACAACCAGGCGTTGCAGTGATGGCGCAACTCTGACCAAACTCCCATACGCCGATAAGTAAGAATGCCAGAAATGTCATTACTGATGCACCCGTGGCGAGACCATCGAGTCCATCAGTAAGGTTTACGCCATTACTTGATGCTAAAACCATAAGAACAACCCACACGATAACAACTACAGCGCCAAGTTTTAAGGATGTCTCACGAACCCCAGAGAGATAGAGTGAAATTGGAGTTAATCCATCGATGTCAGCAAATCGAATTCCTAAATAACCAAAAATTGCTGCAAAGAAAGCTTGGCTAAGAAGTTTTTGTTTACCAGTCAAACCAAGTGATTTTTGTCGTGAAACTTTAAGCCAATCATCGAGAAATCCAACAAAACCCAATGAAATGACTAAACCAAAGACTAAGACTGCTGAAGTTGTAATGCTATTTCTGGTAAGTAAATGCGAACCAAGATAGCCAAATAGGGCAGCAAAAATAATTATAATTCCACCCATTGTTGGGGTACCGCGCTTAGTGTGATGGCTGCTTGGCCCATCATCACGAATTATTTGTCCATATCCACGCTTTGCTAGTACGCGTATCAGCGCAGGGGTACCGAAGAGTGCGAACATGAGAGATAACGCGCCACTGATAAGAATCTGTCTCATTCGTTATCGCCTGCCCGCTCGTTCCAGACTCTCTGAATTCCATCTGCGAGTACTTCGAAGTGCTCTGCCCTCGATGCCTTCACCAGCACAACATCACCTTTGTTGACATGTGAAGAGAAATCAATCGCCTCTTCAACCGTGGCTAGATTATGAAATCTCATCGAGCCATTTCCTCCACTAGCGGGCGCATATTCTGGTGTCGCAATTGCTACACAGTGATCAATACCAATCTCCTGTGCAAGGGTGCCAATATCTCGATGATGAGATGGTGATGACTCGCCGAGTTCATGCATTTTTCCAATAAATGCCCAGGATTCTCCCCCTCGTTCTTGCGCGAAGAGATGAAGAGTGTGAAGTGCTGCCGCCATAGATTCTGGATTGGCATTATAAGAATCATTGATCAAAATGAGACCCTCGAGTTCGTGTAACTCCATTCGCCATTTGCTCGCTATCTCTGCGGTCGATAGAGCACCTGCAATTACTTCAATAGCAATTCCAAGAGATGTTGCAATGGCCGCAGCAGCTAGCGCATTTGAAACATGGTGCGTACCCACCAAGCGCAATCCCACTGCATCGCGACCTTCTGGGGTAACTAAATCAAAGTGTGCACGTCCTTCACGAACTTCAATATCAGTAGCTCGAACATCAGCGCCTTGATTCTCGCCAAAGATAATTATTTTTCCATTATGCAATTTCTGCATATCGAGGGTGAAGGGGTCATAACTTCCAAGAATTGCAATTCCATTAGGTGAGAGTGCTTGGATGAGTTCAGACTTAGTCTGCGCTATCGCCTCCTGGGATCCAAACTCCCCAATATGCGCATTTCCAACTCGAAGCACTACACCAATATTAGGGCTCACAATTGAGCAAAGTTTTGCAATATCTCCTGTATGACGCGCACCCATTTCGATAATGCAATATTTAGTTTTCTCATCACACTGCAGGAGTGTGAGAGGAACACCTAGTTCATTATTAAACGATGCAATTGGAGCCACAGTCTTTCCAACAGTTGAACAAATTGCGCGCAATAAATCCTTAGTGCTTGTTTTACCTTGGGATCCTGTAATTCCTATAACTTTCATCTCAGATAATTCAGACCTTACATACTTCGCAAGTGCTGATATAGCCTCGATGACATCTTTTACAACAATATGGTTTCCTGTGACACTCTTTGTTGAAAAAACGAGAGTAGCACCGCGTGCAATTGCATCATCTACAAATTTATGTCCATCTTGTGTATCTCCGACTAGAGCGAGGAAAAGAGAACCAGATTCTGCATCACGTGAGTCAAATACCGCAGCTTTGCTAACAATGGCTTTGGGATCTCCATATAACTCCCCATCTACGATTTCGCAGATTGCTGATGCGCTCAGAGAAATCATTTCTTTTCCTCGATCGCTTTTGCTAATTCAATACGATCATCAAATGGGTGAACTACTCCACTAATATCTTGACCAGTCTCATGTCCTTTTCCAAGAATGATTACCACATCGCCATCTTCTGCCTCATTGACTGCGCTTCTGATCGCTTGTGCCCGATCACTGATGACACTTCCTGTATTGATCCCCACTGTCATTTCTTTGAGAATTTCGTCCGCACTTTCAGAGCGCGGGTTATCGCTTGTAAAAATTGCTACATCACTGCCATCATCGAGTGCGCGTCCCATAGCGGCTCTCTTGCTTCGATCCCTATCGCCACCACACCCTAAGACTCCAATGACTCTTCCCTTGCTCAATTCTCGAGCTGTTTCAAGGACTCGAGCAACTGCATCAGGTGAATGGGCATAGTCAACAAATGCCGCAAACTTTTGCCCTAGAGCTACTGCTTCTAGTCGTCCTGATGCACCACGAAGTTTTGGCAGGAGTGCTGCAATATCAATGGGATCAACTCCACTCTCAATTGCAATAGCAATAGCCATAAGCAAGTTGTCGTAGTTATAGCTACCGTGCAGATTGACGCTGCCTTCAATGAGAATTCCACCAGTTCCGCGAATAGCAATGCTGGCACCGAAATATTCATCTTCAATCTTGCTGTAATGCCAACTCGCTTCGGTATTGAGTCTTGAGAGAGTTATAACTGGAAGTTGCGTTATTTCTTGTAACTTGCGGCCATATGCGTCATCGATATTGATTACGGCGAGATCGGCATATTCAAATGTAAATAGTGCAGCTTTAGCCTCAAAGTATTTATCCATGGTTCCATGAAAATCAAGATGATCTTGTGAAAGATTCGTAAAGCCAACTACTGCAAAATGGCTTCCCCTCACACGATCTAAGGCTATTGAGTGACTAGATACCTCCATGATGAGGTTTCGCATATGTCGCTCTCGCATTACCGCTGCAAGTGATTGCAGCTCGCTACTTTCAGGAGTAGTTCTCTTGCTTACAAGAACTTCATTACCTATGCGCGTTTCAATTGTTCCAATCAATCCACTTTCGCGTCCTGCAAGAGAGACAATTTGATGTAAAAGGGTTGTGACAGTCGTTTTTCCATTTGTTCCTGTCACTCCAACGCTGTAGAGATCTCGCATAGGTTCACTGTGGAACCAAGCGCTGAGTACGCCTGCACTTCGACGAGGATTACTAGTGATTAAAACTGGAATGCCAGTGATTACTTCGGCTCCAGCGCTATCCGTGAGTACAGCTCTAGCGCCATTTCTAATTGCATCAACTGCAAATTTCGCACCATGAGTTTTTTCTCCGGGTAGCGCAATAAAGATATCTCCGGCTTCAACATCATCGCTAGATTGAGATACGCCGGTGATAAGAATTTTCTTTAGTTCAAACGAATCAGTTGTTGATTGGGCTGAGATGATTTGGGCAATGGAATCGAGAGTCTTACTCGGGTGGAACATTGGCCTTAGCATTATTGTTTCACCGCATCCTTCTTGATGCGTGCATTAAGTTCTTTTTCATTGAGAGCTACAGGGATTACCTTTGTGCCAGTCGGTGAGACATGCTCACTCTTGAGTGCAAATGACATAACATCTTTGAATACAGGACCGCCGAGTGCTCCGCCCCAGTGAAGACCTTGTGGATCTTGAATAGTGACGCTGATGACGAATCGCGGTTTATCTGCAGGTGCGAATCCAATAAATGAGGCTGTGTAACCGCTATAGCAACGACATGAAGTTTCATATCTCATTGCAGTGCCAGTCTTACCTGCAACTCGATATCCAGGTATGGCAGCTGTTGGAGCGGTTCCGTTACCGGAGACAACGCTTTCCATCATTACGCGCATTGCTTGCGCAGTTTGCGCACTGATTACTCTTTCGCTGGCACGAGCATTTGCGGGCGTGAAATGGCCACTTGAATCTTTTGTTCCTGAAATCACTGTTGGTGATACACGGATACCATCATTTGCAATAGTTGCAAAAATGCTTGTTGCTTGCAAAGCAGTGAGTGAATAGCCCTGACCAAAGGCAATAGTTGGCCCAGAAGTACCAGACCATTGTGAAACAGGCCGCAAGATTCCCCGAGATTCGCCGGCTAGTCCTGAACCAGTTTTGACACCTACTCCAAATTTTGTGAGATATTCATAGAGTTTTTGATTCTCTAACATCTCTCCAATTTTGATTGATCCTGTATTACTCGATTCAGCAAGAATTCCCGAAACGGTCAATTTTTTTGTTGCATGCTTTTCGTGATCACGGAAAACTTTGTCAGATCTTTTGAGAGTATAGGGAACTGTAAAAACAGTATCGGGGGAGACTAATTTTTCTTCAATTGCTGCAGCCAATGTCATAACTTTTCCAGTAGATCCAGGTTCATAAACATCTTGTACTGAAGGATTTCGCATTAATGCGAGCGGTATACCTTTGCGATTATTTGGATCAAATGTCGGTGCTGTTGCGTGAGCCAATATTTCACCTGTTTTTGGATCCATCACGATCACTGTTCCACTCAAGGCGCCAGATTTTTTGACTGCATCACTAATTGCCTTTGAAGCAACCCATTGAATATCACGATCTATTGTTAATCGAATAGTTGTTCCAGCTTTGGTAGCAACGATTTCAGATTGCGAACCAGGGATCTCGGCTTTATTACCGTTATCGTAGGAATACTTTCCATCAACTCCAGCAATAATTGAATTCTGACTAAATTCAAGACCTGAGGCACCAAATCCATCATTGTTGACGAATCCAATGAGGGAGGCAAGAAGTTCTCCTGATGGATACTCACGAATATATCCACGCTCAGGTGAGAAACCAACAATTCTCTTTTCTATATCTTCTTTACTCAGTGCCGCGTTATATGTCGCGATTGCTTCGCTGAGTTTTCTCCACGTTGCAGGTTTTGCATTTTTATACACCATGCTCCAACGCTTAGAACCGGTGATACTGACTTCCACTTCAGCAATTGATAAGCCGAGAATTGGTGCCACAAATTCCGCAACTCTTGCAGGATCTGTAATGAGTGCTTGATCTACAACAATGCTTGTTGCTGCAACACTTCGCGCAAAGGATGCGCCATTGATATCGGTAATTTCACCGCGAGGAGCAAGAAGTGAGCGAGTAAGTGACATCTCACTATTTGCCCGATTTTGATAACTCGATGCCTGCACCGCTTGAATCTGTACTAATCGCATGCCAAAGGCCATAAGGAATATAAGAGCGCCGATGATGAGCACTCTGATCCTTCCGTGCGCTAAAGAAAAATTACCCATTGAGTTTGACCCCAACCTGCTCCGTGCTTACATCTAGATTTAGGAAAACTGGAGAATCAGAAGGACGCATTCCCAATGCCGTTGCAGATTGCGCAAGTGCACTTGGAGAAGAAGACTTTTCAATAGCGCGAGCAAGTGCTTCACGTTGGTCACTGACTAATCTGCTCTCGGCTTTTAGGCGTGAAAGTTCAAATGCATCTTGAGCAAGTAGCGTGTTGATTAATAGAAGTAGCGCTACTCCTACAACACCAGTAACTGATATGAACAGAGCAAAGAATTTTCTATCCGCCTGCTTACTTTCAGAGTCATTGGTAACAATCTTGAGTGCAACTTGATTTGTCTTCTCAGCAATGAGCTCTCGTGAACGGGCGATTACTGGTACAAAAGCTGTCATTGCCATTATGCGGCTACCTTTTCTATCGCACGAAGACGCACAGATGCTGATCTGGAATTTTCGAGTAGTTCTTGCTCAGATGGCGTTTCACTACCTTTGACAACTAGTGCAAACTTCGCAGCGAATTCGGGAAGTTCGAATGGAAGATTTCGCGGAGTTCCAGATGTCGTAGATGCGACAAAGAGTTCCTTGACGATTCGATCTTCTAGCGACTGGAAAGACATCACGACAAGACGTGCCCCAACAGTAAGTAGTTGAAGTGCGACTGGAAGGGCGCGAGTAACTGCACCTAATTCGTCATTAGTTTCGATACGAAGTGCCTGAAAGGTTCTTTTAGCGGGATTGCCACCAGTTCGCCTAGTCGCAGCAGGTATAGCCTCTTTTACAAGTGCTGCAAGCTCTGTTGTGGAATTGAGAGGAGCTTTATTGCGAGCCTTCACAATTGATTCAACAATTCGAGTTGCAAACTTTTCTTCGCCATAGGTGCGCAATATGCGAACTAACTGTCCTGGCTCGTATGTATTGATGATTTCTGCTGCAGTCAGCCTTTGAGATGCATCCATTCGCATATCCAGTGGCGCTTCATGTGAATAAGAAAATCCACGATTACTCTCGTCAAGTTGCATTGAAGAAACACCTAAATCAAATAGTGCCCCAGAAATTTCTTTGTATCCCAATGACTCAACGACATTTCCTATAGTGTCAAATGTTGTATGAGCAGTCTTCAGACGATCTGTATATGGCGCTAAACGCTGTGTTGCTCGATCAATAGCGCTTTGATCGCGATCAATGCCAATAACTGTCAGTGTTGGGAATGCTTCTAGTAACGCTTCCGTATGTCCGCCAAGCCCAAGTGTTGCATCGACAACTACTGGATTTTGACTTGCCAGAATTGCGGGAGCAAGAAGTTCAACACAACGATTACGCATTACTGAATAGTGCGTAGTACTACGTGTCATCTTCTCCCCCATTCCTTTACTCGTGCTCTGATTTCAACTTTTCTCTCTGCTCTGGTCACCGCCGGCCGACGGATCTGAATATGTATCGGTGCCGGGGAAGGGGCACCGATACTTTCGAAGGGTCGGCGGTGGCCACAACAGAGAGTTGGACCAACTTTTGCTAGAAGAGGCCCGGGAATACCTCCTCTGAAACATCAGCAAAACTCTTTTCGCGATCTGCTAAATATTCATTCCATGCAGTTGCATCCCAAATCTCAACGCGAGTATTTGCACCAATAACAACGCAATCTTTTTCAAGTGCTGCATATGTGCGCAGTCCTTGTGGAATTGTTATGCGACCTTGTCGATCAGGAATTTCATCGTGTGCACCTGCAAACATCACACGTTGATAATCGCGTGCTGATTTCGCAGTAACTGGTGCTTGTTTTAGCGTTTCTGTAATGACAGAAAATTCTTGTGATGGAAAAACATAAAGACAACGTTCTTGTCCTTTTGTAATAACTAAACCTGCAGCTAAATCATCGCGAAATTTCGCGGGAAGAATGAGTCGACCTTTTTCATCGAGTCGAGGCTCATGGGTGCCCAGAAACATGTGGTGCGCCCCCTTCCCCAAAGGATCGCTAGATATTGCCTACATGCAATAATCCCCCACTTTACTCCACTTCGCTCCTTTTTCAACCACCTATCACCACCTTTCTCCCCATTCCTCCCCACCCATGACGCCCTTCTGAGGGCATAAAAAAGAGCCCCCGAAGGAGCTCTTGCGCACTTCTTTAGGCTTTATTGATCAGTATTTCGCTCATCCCAACGCTTCTCGAGACGATCACTGAGGCCAAAACTCTTGCGTGGCGAGCGTGGAGATTTCGAAGAAGAGGCGCCTGCTCCTATAGATGAAATCAGAAGAATTACGCCCGCTAGAGCCACACAGAAGCCGACAACTCCAACTGGGGTTACCTTTGCAATCAAGCCTGCAAAAATCGTGATTAGCCCCAGGGCAACGAGGCCAATGGCTAGAAGATTGCGGTTTCGAGCAGCAGGCATCTTTGCCCCAGAGAGCGCTGTTGCAAGCTTTGGATCTTCAGTAAGAAGAGCTGCTTCCATCTGGTCTAGTAAGCGTTTTTCATGCTCAGAAAGTGCCATGGCCCCACAATAGAACATCTTTTCTCTCATCGCTACTAGGAATCGTCAGCTTCGCCCTCAGGCTCTACCAGGCGAGCAGGGCGCACACTGTCGCGCCCAAAGCGTGCCTGCGCCTTATCGATAGCGCTCTCCGCTTCACGCCATCCATTCTCACGCTGACCTAAGAGCATCTGATGAGGGGCACCTTCGCTCAAATTTTCAAGGCTTACTCCGACAAGTCGAAGGCGCGCTCGCTCAATTCGTAGCGCCGTATATAAACCTTTTACAACGTCATAGACCTCATGCGTGGAATCTATTGGTAGCGCTAATGTCTTTGAGCGATTGATTGTTGTGAAATCTGCAAAACGTACTTTGATAGAAATTGTTTTAGAAAAGAGATTACGGGTGCGAAGTCGCGATGTCGCCTTTTCACATAGACGCAAATATTCTTTCAGAATTTCTTCAGGGCTATCTAAATCAAATGGAAATGTCTCTGCTGCACTAATACTTTTCTCTGGTTCATCAGTTACTACATCGCGATAATCACGACCCCATGCAAGTTCGTAAAGGGAGGCGCCACTTGCTTCACCGAGTGCACGTATCAATGTTGTACGGGGAAGTTTTGCAATATCTTCAACAGTTCGAAGTCCTAAGCGCTCTAGAACTTCGGCAGTCTTTGGTCCTACTCCCCATATTGCTTTGACTGGCAATGGGTGTAAAAAAGTAAGTATGCGATCTGTAGGTATTTCTAAAATTCCATTTGGCTTGCAATGTCCTGATGCAAGCTTTGCAATAAATTTAGAAGGGGCAATTCCAACTGAACACGTGATGCCTTCTTGCTTTTCAACTTTGACACGAATTGCCTGTGCAATTTCGCGTCCTGTACCAAGTAATCGTTTTGCACCTGTGACATCGAGAAAGGCTTCATCAAGTGAGATTGGCTCAACAAGTGGAGTAAATGATTGAAATATCTCCATGATTCCCTCAGATACTTCGCTATAGCGCGCATGATCCGGTGGAATAAAAATTGCATGAGGCGCTAATCGCTGCGCACGCCCCACTGGCATTGCAGCATGAATACCAAATTTGCGGGCTTCATAATTTGCAGAAAGAACAACACCACGTGCGCCTGCGCCAACAACTACAGCTTTGCCTTTGAGCGTTGAATCATCACGTTCTGAAACAGAGGCGTAGAAAGCATCCATATCAACATGCAAAATTGTTGACTGCGTTGCCTCTTCCTCGCTCATACGACGAGGCTACTTTGCTTAGCGCTCCACTTTTCGTAGGCGCCGCGAAGATCCCACGCCCCTGTTGCCCGAATCGAAATACCACGAGCCCCTGTGCGCCGAGTATGGCCACGTACTAAAAGCAGAGATGAGTTGTAGAGGATGTCGGCATAATCCATTTGTACATCGGTGAAGAAAGTTGAATCACTACATCCATAACCATCATCGAGAGTTAGAAAGATAACACGCTTACCAGAACGTATCGGTGGTGTCTGCATCGCAACTTTTACACCTGCAACAAATACCTCACTTTGTGAACGCGCTTCTAGAAGTTGAGAAGAACGCACTGCACCAATTGCATTGAGAAAGGGTGCATAAAACTCAAGAAGATGGTGCGTGATATCCATTCCTAAACGTTCTACTTCATGGCGTACCCCTTCTGCTGCACTCATGGCAGGCAACCCACTTGAAATAAGTGGTGGAGGTTCAAAACCTAAATTCATTTGAGCACCAGAGACTGCAAGTGCTGGAGAGCGAACAAGATCCTTAATATGTAATAAGAGATCGCGCCTATGTATTTCATCACTAG
Source organism: Bifidobacterium breve (assembly GCA_945898065.1). Classification (GTDB taxonomy): domain Bacteria; phylum Actinomycetota; class Actinomycetes; order Nanopelagicales; family Nanopelagicaceae; genus Planktophila. The sequence goes on along the minus strand of CAMDHH010000004.1, from coordinate 7,352 downwards.
CATGTAGCCGATCGAAAGCTCCCGTGAGAATAAGTGCCTCAGTTATTGGAATAGATGAACCAGAGCGACGTACGAAATCAGTGATATCTGTATAAGGGCGCGACTGGATAATCGATTCAATCTCTGTTGCGCTAATTCCACTTACAGTAGAGAGCGCGATACGTATACCGTAACCATTTTTACTATTTTCAACTCTGTATACAGAATCTGAAAGATTTACATCAAGGGGTGCAAGGGTGATTCCCATTTGGCGTGCTTCATCGAGTATCAAACGCTTGGGATACATACCTGGGTCATGGGTGAGCACGCCTGCAATAAATGCTGCAGGGTGATGCGTTTTCAGCCAAGCCGATTGGTATGTAGGTAGCGCAAAGGCTGCGGCATGCGCTTTACAAAAACCAAAAGATGCAAAGGCTCGCAGTACATCCCAGATTTCAGTAACGATTGCTAACTCATATCCACGCTCTGTTGCGGCAGGAAAGAACCAATCACAGATCTCTTGCTGCTCAGAGGGATCGCCCATTCCACGCCGTTTTTCATCGGCTGCCGCAAAGGAGATACCCGTCATTGCAGAAATAATTGCAATAACTTGTTCGTGAAAGACAACAACGCCCTCAGTCTCATTGAGAATCTCATAGAGATCGGGATGAATAATGCGCGCGTTCTCCCAACCATGTCTGGCTTTGAGAAATGGAGTAATCATGTCGCTCTTGACTGGCCCTGGTCTAAAGAGTGAGATATCGATAATCAAATCTGTAAATGTTGCTGGGGCAAGTTTTCCGACAAGTTCGCGTTGTCCCGGACTTTCAATTTGAAAAATTCCAAGTGTGCGCGTTGATTGAATCAACTCAAATGTAGCTTTGTCATCGAGTGGCACTAAATCTATATCTACGCACTTTTCCTCTATCCGCTCTATCTCTTTGAGTGCATAAGCAATCGTTGATTGCATGCGAACTCCCAAAATATCGAGCTTGAGCAGTCCTATTGCCTCAACATCATCTTTATCAAATTCCACCATTGGATAACCACTTGCATTGCGCTGCACCGATACTCGATCGTAGAGACCGGCATCAGATAAAACGATAGCGCATGGATGCATTGCTAAATGGCGTGGCAGACCATCGAGTTTTTCAGCGAGTGAAATAGTCATTGCAGTAAGAGGGGCTGAAAGATTGAGCTTTCGAAGTTCAGGTAAATTCTTTAACGCTTGCGAAATATTTCTAGCGCGCACGTGAGGCATTGATTTTGCAATCAGATCTATCTCCATCGCAGAAAGACCAAGGGCTGCCCCTGTATCGCGAATCGCATGGCGCGCGCGATATGTATCGACCATTGCCACTGTGGCACATCTAGAACTTTCGCCATAGCGCTTGAAAACTAAATCATAAATTTCTAGACGTCGGTCAGATTCAACATCGATATCAATATCGGGTAGCGCTGCGCGCAGCGGTGAGCAGAAGCGCTCCATCAAAAGTCCGTGACGCAAAGGATCAACTCCTGAAATTCCTAAGAGGTGACAGATAAGTGAGCCTGCCCCACTTCCACGTGCTGCAACCCTGATACCACGTTCTCGCGCCATATCTGCAATATCAGCGACTGTAAGAAAATATGACTCGTAACCAAGAGTTGCAACAGTTGCTAATTCATCATCTAAACGCTGTCGGGCTTTATTTATCGAGGCGCTCTCGTTATAGCGCCAATTGATTCCTGCAAGACTTCGGGTACGCAATAGAGAACGCATCTCGTGGGCCGATGTTGCGCCAACAACTTCGGGTTCGGGCAAATGAATTCCGCCTAAACCAATATCGCGTGTAGGAGATAACAAAGAGCGCTCTGCCCATGTGCGCGTTGTTGCTAATAATTCTCGTGGGGTTCGCTCCCCCGCTGCCCTAGCAATTTCGCCAGCAAGTGAAATCATCTCCTCGCTCGATTTCAAAAATGCTTCAGCATTGCGCCGCTCAAGATGGCGCTGATGTAATGGAACTAATTGTCTAGCACAATCAAGAATGTCAGCTACTGGCCCATCACTTCGATCGCGCATGCGTACAGCATTGGTAATGACTGCATCAATATCGTGATCGCGGGCAAAGATAAGACTGCGCGCTGCAAATGCAGTGGAGCGGGGGCCAGAGCCTGCAACAAGGTGAGATACGCATTCAATTGCATTATCTGCAAAGAGATCGCGCGTTTTATTGAAAATACTAAAAGCCACATCGAAGCGATGTTCTGCGATAGCGCTCGCTAGTGGTGATTGCGGGCCATGGAGGGCGTAAATATTGGTGCTGTATTGACTATATTTTTGCAATAGTTCAAGAGTTAGTACAACTTTGCGATTATCAAAGTCCATATGCAGCGATGTCAGCAAACGACATAGCGAGCGCCATCCCCCATCGCTGTGCGCAAGAAGTGTGATACGCGGTAACTCTTTTGCCGTATCGCCTAAATCAATTGCACAGTTGATTCCGATAATGGGTGCGATGCCATATTCAATACAACTTTGCGCAAAACGAATCGCTCCCGCTAATCCATCGCGGTCGGTAAGGGCGAGCGCCGGCATTTCAAATTCAGCAGCGCGAGCAACAAGATCGCGTGGTTGTGTTGTGCCATATTTGAGTGAATACCCACTGGCAACATTGAGATGTATAAAACTCATTACAAGCTTCTAATGATCCACTGACCGCTTACTTCATCGCGTTCGAGCTCAAATGTTGTCAGTGCTCCAATAGGCGCTGCCTCTACTCTCCACAGTGAGCGCGCTTGATCATCGGGTCGATACTTTCCATCGCTGACGTGATTCCACCAACCACCTGCTTCACACCAGCGCGACAAAATTGTATGGATACGAAAGCGACGACCTTTGAAGCTAAATTCGATGGGAGTTGCTCCCTCACTGGTTACATCGAGGGCTTTCGTAATCTGTGTAACGGGTTGCGGCACTGACATTTCGGTGGAGCCTTTCGCTAAGCTGTGGATATTCGAACAGATGTTCGAAAGATAACCCCTTGGACTGACAGGCGCAAGGCCTCTCCTGACTCAGCGCGATCTCCCATGGCGCAGGGATAAAAGTCGCCCCTGGAAGGCATCAAATGTAGTTGAAATTTCAACTATCTTGCTTTACTCTCATTCAGTACTTTTCATTCGCAGAAAAATCAATAAGGAGTTCCATGGACGTAGTACTCGTAATCGCACGCATTCTCTTTGCGGCAATCTTTATCAATTCAGGAATCATGCACCTCACAAAGCTTGAGGCAATGACAGGATATGCAAAGTATAAGAAAGTCCCTGCTGCAAAGCTCAGCGTTGTTGTTTCAGGATTGATGATTCTTATCGGCGGTCTATACATCGCACTCGGTATCTATGCCGACCTTGGTGCACTTCTCATCGCGATCTTCTTAATTCCTACAGCATTTATGATGCATGCATTCTGGAAAGAAACTGATGCAACAGCTAAGCAAAATGAATCAATTGGATTTTTCAAAGATCTCTCCCTTGCTGGCGCAGCACTAATCATCTTCGTTCTCGTAGGTAGCGGAACAGACTTCGGTCCAAGCATCACATCTGCTTTCTTTAGCCTCTAAAAACAAGGTAATAAAAGGCCTCGGGGCAAAACCCGGGGCCTTTTTCTGTCATTATGCGTATATGGAAATTCTAGGAGCCCTGATTGCAGGCGGATTTATTGGCGCTGTACTTGGCTTTATCGGCGCAGGTGGTGCAATGCTTTCTGTGCCAATCCTTATTTACGGATTCAACTTCTCCCCTGCTCATGCAACAACTGCTGCACTAGCAATAGTTTTTAGTGCTGCCGTTTCAGGGCTCATCTCCAAATTTCGCAGCAAAGATGTACTCATCAAAGAAGCTCTCGTTATTTGGGCACTTGGTTTAGTAACAAACATCGGTGGCTCATGGGTAGCACATCGCCTGCCTGATTCATTCATTACAACAGGTTTTGCCATTGTTCTTATCGCAGCGGCAACTTCCATGCTCTTCAAAGCAGTTGGTGGTAGCGAGAAAAAAATACCTGCAATTGCACTCATCGCGATGTCTTTAACTATTGGGCTCATCACTGGGCTCTTTGGAATCGGTGGAGGCTTCCTGGCCATCCCGGTGTTGATTCTCTTTTTCAATAACACGCCTAATAAAGCAGCAGGTACATCACTATTTATTATTGCTCTCAATACACTCACTGCATTCTTTGGCCACTATGCCATCTGGTCAGAAATTTCCTGGCACTTGCCAATCCTGATCTCACTTTCAGCAGTTGTTGTAGCCGCTCTTGCCTCTCGAATGGGTCAGCTTTCTAATCCAATTTTGATGCGACGATCTTTTGCAGGCTTACTCTACGCAATATCACTCTTTACAATTATTCAAACATGGGTAATTGCTTAGCGAGCATTGCGTAATGAACGTGACATATACCCAGCAAAAGTAAGGCATATTGCCGGGAACAATATCGCTACCTGCAATGTAAACAACTCCGCGAGGCCACCCGTAATTGTTGGTCCAATAAAAAATCCCATCATTCCAATAACACCAACGCGCGCCATCGCAACTGATGATGCAATACCTGGTGTTTGAGAGGCTGCCAAAATAATTGCAGGAAACATTGGCCCAAGGCCAAAGCCAGCAAGAGCGAAACCGATATCAATAATGATGAGTGATAAAAGTTGATGTGATTCTGAGAGTGGAACAGCAATAAGAATTGCAGTAGCCCAACCGATTCCCCCCACATAGCCACCAATTTTGACTGTGCGCAGTGGACCAAAGCGGTGAAGCATTTTGTCACCAAGGAAACGGCTAACGATCATTGCTAGCGCAAAACAACCAAATGCTGTCGCATTCAAACCTTTTTCAATTCCCATACTGTCACGTAACAAAATTCCGGCCCAATCACTTGCAGCACCCTCTGCCACTAAACCGGCAAGCATCGCAATTCCCATACCCCACAAAGGCAAAACTGACGTACTAAACAATGGAATCTTGGCTTCTGTCTCTTCTTCTCCACCATCGTGTTCGTCGAGATCTGGAGGTAATAGAAAAATTGCACCTGGAATGTAGGCAATCATAGAAATAATTCCTAATGCAACTAGATGAGTCTTAGGGCTCACAGAATTTGCAATCGCTCCACCAAGGAGTGCGGCACTAAATGCACCCACGCTCCAAAGCGCATGAAAAGTAGACATCCAACGGCGCTTCACGATTTTTTCAATAACTGCTGCTTGAGTATTGACTGAAATATCCATACTCGAATATCCAAAACCCATTACAAAGAGTGAAAGCACTAAAAAGGGAGTTGTCTGTGCAAGTCCTATTCCAATCAAACCTAATGGCATCACAAAGACTGCAACTGAAATAACTCTGCGAGATCCGTATGTGTGAATTAATCTGCCAGCTAACTGCGCACCAAAGAGCGCACCAATAGTTCCTGAAACCAAGACAAGACCAAACTGGCCATTATCGAGATTGACAATATCTTTGATCTCAGGGACTCGAGCAACCCAGCCCATCGAAACCAATCCCATGATTCCAAATGTTGCCCATGAGGCATTGCGTGCCCGATTTCCGATTGCGGTTAATTCTTCTTGGCTGTAAGTCGCGCTCATAGTGGGTAACGCTAACTCATCATTGCTTATTTCTCGCTACTGAGCCTATTTACTTTGATAAATCTTGTTTGAAGAGCGGCGCCCATCATCAAGAGCACTGGAAAAGCAAAAGCGATTGGCAATGAAGTCAGTTCTGCCAGGCCACCGATAATTGTTGGACCAGCAAAATATGATGCCATCGCAATCATTCCGATACGAGCCAATCCAACAGATGGCGCAACTCCAGGAATCGAGGCTGCAGCTAAATTAAATGCTGGAAAGAATGGACCTATTCCAAATCCAGCAGCACCAAAACCGATACAAACAATGACAAGACTGAGCATCTGATGTGACTGCGCTAAGGGAATACTTATAAGAATTGAGAGACCCCATATTCCACCACCAAATAGTGCGCCGTATTTCACAGTATTTACATGTCCCCATAATTCAAAAAACTTATCACCAAGTAATCTGCTGACAATCATTGCCAAAGAAAATACAACTCCTGCTGCAGCATTAGTACCTTTACCGATATTCATATGATCTTGTAAAAGAATTCCACTCCAGTCATATGCACCACCTTCGGGAACAAGCGCACATATAAGACCAATACCGATTCCCCACAAAATCATCGCCTCTTTCCCTTTAAACGAGACCTTTGATGATGTTTGAGTTCCTTCCTCGCCGCTATGTCCATCTAAATCTGGTGGCAAGAGGTAACGAGTTATATATAAATAGGAGAGAAAACTCAGAGCAGACATCACCAATAAATTAGCTTTTGGTGTAACTAGATTTGCAACTAGTCCACCAATGAGGCCCGCGCAAAACGCGCCAATACTCCAGAGGCCGTGAAATGTTGACATCCATCGTCCTTGAGTGTGCTGCTCAATAGCAATCGCCTGACTGTTTAAAGCAACGTCCATAAATGAAACGCTAAATCCACAGAAAAATAATCCCAATGCAAGAATTGGCACGCTCTCGGCCATTCCCATAATGCTGACACCAAATGGAAGGGTTACCCCGGATATGCGCACAACAATTTTGGAAGAATACATATGAACAATTCGTCCTGAAAGCTGAGCGCCAGGAACTGCGCCAATTGTGCTTGCAAGTAGCAAGAGTCCAAATTGACCATCGCTCAATCCCAATGAGCTTTTAATTTCAGGAATACGAGGGATCCAGGCCATACCTGTAATTCCTAGAAGGAAAAAACTAGCCCAGACCGCATTTCGCGCATGAATTCCATATTCATATTTGGTCAGGGTCTTAGAAGACATGGAGGGACGCTATCTCATAAAGTTGGCTCATGGATGGAATCCTCGAAAAAGCCGCTGTAAGGCGCTTTGTAGATGCTGCGAAATCTCTTAATATCGATGGAGAAATAAATATTCTCTCCGATACCGCACGTACTGCAATCGATGCTGCCAATGGTCTTGGCATTGAAGTCGGACAGATTGCATCCTCGCTAATATTCAAACTTCCATCAGGTAATCCACTACTCATCATTACCAGCGGTCGACATAAAGTTGATACAGCACTTGTTGCAAAAAATCTTGGAATCGAAAAACTAGATCGAGTCGATGCTGATTATGTAAAAGAAAGAAGTGGATATTCCATCGGTGGTGTGAGCCCATTGGGGTGGATTTCAAAGCCAGAAATCATCCTTATTGATGAAGCGCTAAGCGATTACGACGTTGTTTGGGCTGCTGCTGGACATCCTCATGCGGTGTATCCAACAACGTATGACGAATTGATTCAATGCACTGGTGCGCA
>CAMDHH010000003.1 GCA_945898065.1 Bifidobacterium breve | reverse complement strand
ACAGGACAGATTCCCTGTGCCATGCGACGACCAGATTCAGAGACCTTTACAGTTCCCTCGAAATCACGCTTCTCTTTGCACTTAACGCAGTAAGCGTCACCTTTGTATGTCTCAGCCATAATTTTCCTCCAATCGACGCTTACAACTTTCAATCTTCGCTCACGAATGTAAGCGCCTCTATCAATTGCTCCCCGTATGGGGCAGGCGTGCAGGTATGACGATACCCCTGCTCACGCTCAAAATGAGAGAACTAGGGCTGTGAGTGGAGGACTTTTTTTAGAATCTCTGGCGCAGCGAGTGCTCGTTCGGCATCCTCATAGCCATCCAAATAGGCCGTAGCGCGCTCGCTCTGGGGGAAACGTGAGAGGACGGCATAGAACTCCTCCCCATGGTCGAAATGGCGCAGGTGAATTGCCTCATGGAAGAGGACGGAGTCGAGAACGAAGTCGGGAGCGCCCTTGAGGCGATCGGAGATGCGGATTGTGCGATCAAGACTGGTGCACGAGCCCCAGCGCTCGCGCATTGAGCGCCATGCAACCGATGCTGGGCGCTCAGTAATCTCGGGAGCAAGCTCAGCGAGGAGTTCGCCAACACGCTCAACCATCTTCTCCTCACTTGGAATCTTGGAATCCTCCATGGCCCGAATCTTTGCAATCATCTGGGGAACCATCTCGCGCTCATCGGCTTTCGACATTCGCGCGGGAATAGATATGACTATGCGCCCGCCCTGTCTGTAGGCGGAGATGTTTTTCTTTCGTCTGGCAGAGCGAATGACGACAATCTCACCCTCTGTAATTCCAGGTAGGACACCATCTTCGGGCAGATATTCCATGTGAAAACCGTATCGCCTTTATTGAAATCTCAATGTGTTGTTGAGAGATTTCGCAATAAATTTCTCTAAAAAAATCTCTATATCGCAATAAAAAAGCATCTGTCAATGCGATTTTTATTTGATTGTTCTCCCTATTTCGCTTAGGTTTTGACCACGAAGTCCTCGGATAACCGTTCTATATCTGCAAGGGGAAGGCAGATATTGAATGTGCGCCCGGGGACTTCGCTTTTAAAGATTGCTGAGATCGTCTGGGATGGTTGTGCTGGCAATAAATATTTCTGGCGTTGAGAGATCCTCAGCAGTTGGCAAAAAACCACCCCACATGCGATCACGCGATTCAATATCTGTGAGTTCTAAAACTTTATTCCAAAAGGTTTTTGCTTCGCGAGTAAGTCGTGGTGAAACCTCTAAACCAATGAGTGATGAAAATAGTTGTTGGGCTGGGGCAGAGGTAGCGCGACGACGCCTCAGGGTCTCACTGAGTGCGCCAATATGTGGAAGACGATTTCCTGCAGCATTCGCACTTACTTCATCTGCCCATCCATCGATCAGGGCGAGCGCAGTTTCCAATTTAGTTAGTGCGCTTTTTTGAGCAGGAGTTTCCTCTGGTGTGAAAATTCCTTTATTGAGTGCAAGTGAGAAACTCTCAGGATTAGTTGGATCAAATTCTCCATTTTCTTGAGCAGATTCAAATGCATCTTGTGCCTGGCGTTGAATTGCTTCAATATCTATTCGAATCCCTTTGCCATATTCAGTGACGGCACTTCGTATATATGAAACTAACCAAGGGTTATGTGCAAAGAGGCGTGCGATTGCAGCTTCACGAAGTGCATGAAATATGCGCACTTCCTCCATTGGGATATCTAAATCCTTGCCCCATTCATTGATATTTTGCGCAACGAGTGCTGGATATGCAGGTTCAAGCAGTGGCAGACCAACATCGTGTGCACCTGTCATTCCCGCAGATAGCCCACCCACTGATTGACCTAATTGAGTTGCCATCAGCGAGCCGATAAATGAGCGCAGTAGCCCCGCAATTGCTCCGACTGGAATATTGAGAGCGCCTGCTTCACCTTCGCCTACTTGTGCCTCCATCGCATTATCTAAGAGTTCACTTATTGCTCCTGCGAAGCCACCAGCGAGTGGTTCAACCATGCTCTGCCATCCAGGAAGAGTTGCGTTGACCCAGTCAATTCGGCTCAGAGCGCTATTAGTTGGAAGCGCAGTTGCAGGTGAGAAAAAAGTTGCATCATCTAACCAAAGTTCTGCAATTGAGAGCGCTTCCTGGATTTGCGCAACATCATTTGCCCCAATGGGAGAGGATCCGTGTGCTTGAACAAATTTCTTAGCAGTATCAGCGACAACATTTTTTGGGAGCGCCTCTGTTGTTGCACCATCACCAGATGCACCTTGTGTAAATTGGTTGATAAAACCGAGTGGATTGAAATCCGCACTGACACCAAGATTTTGAAATTGTTCTGCAATCTTTTCTTGCATATCTTTCATCATCCCTGCAAAGTCGGCAGAATTTTCTGGCTCGTTAGGATTATTTTCATCTGAATCATCAGGTGTAAATCCCATCGCGCTCATAGCCACTATCCTCTCATCTTCGCAAAATGCGGCACTATTTATTCCAACAATCCCAATGCGAGTTTTCTTCCCGCCACCACTACGATAGGCACTATGTCCAGTGCATTCATCGCCCTCATTTGGTGGCTAGTCCCACTTGCTGCCCTTATTGGCGCGCTTGGTTATGTTTTGTGGGTCACGAAATTTCAAGGGCGCTTTGAGCAAGAAACAACTCGATCTGTTGGTCAATTTCAAAAATTTCAAGAATCTTTAGCCCAGCAACAAAAGCTCGGATCCCTTCCAAATGAAACAACCGAGCAGACTAAACGCAGTGATGAAAATAATCCTACGAAATAGTCTCTGATGCGATTCTCCCCGCTTCCGCTCGTAGCAAAAATAACGCTTTCACTCTTTCTCATTGGATCTGTATTGATTCCTCTGCCCTATGTCGTGCTTATGCCAGGAAATGCTGTCAATATTTTTGATTCCACAATCAAAATTACAGGTCAGCAAATATTTTCTACCGATGCTCGACTAGATCTACTATCAATCCTTGTCTCAGATCCTGATTCGCGAGTTTTCGGTCCAGAAGTTCTCTATACCTGGATAAAGGGAGATCGAGTTATTTATCCGCGTTCTGCGATCTATCGTGCTGGCACATCCGCCAAAGCCGAGAGAGTTGCATCCAATAAAGAGATGAAGGGTTCACAAAATTCATCAATCGTCGCTGCAATCGATTATCTCAATTCAAGTAAGAACCTTCGCGATTCGGCTCCAATTCGTATCGAAGATATTTCCTTTGATGTTCGTAAAACAGGTGGACCAAGTGGCGGCTTTGTTTTTGCACTCGGAATTGTTGAGTTACTAACGGAAGAAAATATCTTGGGCAATAATCATCTTGCTGGAACTGGCACTATCTCGCCCACTGGAATTATCGGGCCAATCGGTGGGATTGCCGAAAAAATGATTGCCGCCCAGCGCGCAGGTGCAACTATCTTCATGAGTCCAATCGAAAATTGCTATGACCTCACCCGGATTCCAAAGGGTATGAGAGTAATTGCCGTCACAAATTTAGTCGATGCCATTGCGCAGTTGCGCTTGATTCAAGGTGAATCTAAGCGTGAAAAGGTGCAGATGAAGGAAAGTAACGGGTGCGCTACCGTTGTCGCATGATGAGTAGCGCTAACCAGCAGTTCAATTTTCAACGCAAACGCGGTCCACTTCCAATAACGATAGGAATCCTTGTAGCACTTGGGGCCTTCGTCTTATCACTCAGTGGTTTCTACGCTGATTGGTTGTGGTTCAAGTCCGTAGATTTCACAAGTGTGTGGAGCACAGTACTCTTCACAAAAGTTGGACTATTCATACTTACAGGACTCATCACAACCTTTATTATTTCTCTCAACATCTATCTGGCATTTCGCAAACGTCCTTTCTATGTTCCACTTGCAGTAGAAGCAGATAATCTTGAACGCTACCGAGCACAGATAGAACCAATTCGTCGATGGGTATTTTTAGCCATCGTTGCCGCACTCTTCTATTTCTCTGGCACATCGGGTTCAACTCTGTGGAGTACTTGGTTGCTTTTCAGGAATTCAACGTCATTTGGAATAAAAGATCCACAATTTGGAATGGATATCTCCTTTTTCGCATTCCGTCTACCAATGTGGCAGAGTCTCATTGGATGGGGTATCTCAACACTTGTTCTAACTTTGATCGCAACTGCAGCTGTTCATTACCTCTATGGTGGAATCCGACTTCAAGCACGTGAAGATCGCACAACTGTTGCTGCTCGAGTTCAACTCTCTGTCATATTGGGCCTCATTGTTTTGCTCAAGGCAGTTGCATATTGGTTCGATCGTTACGCACTTGCACTCAAAGAGAGCAGGCTCATTACGGGTCTGACCTACACCGATGTCAATGCTGTACTTCCTGCAAAAGCAATTCTTTCTGCAATTGCTGTCGTCTGTTCTCTCCTATTCTTTGCAAATATCATTCGTCGCTCATGGGTTCTGCCTGCAGCGGGAACTGCGCTACTTGTTATTTCATCAGTATTAATTGCTGGAATTTATCCTGGAGCAATTCAACAATTCCAGGTGAAGCCAAGTGAATCATCAAAGGAAGCACCTTTTATTCAACGAAATATCGATGCAACACGAAGTGCATATGGGTTAGATGATGTGAAAGTTACAGATTATGAAGCAACCATTTCTACATCTGCCGGTCAGTTAGCAAATGATGCAGCCACAATTGCAAATATTCGCTTGATGGATCCCAACGTCCTTTCAGCAACTTTCCGTCAATTACAACAAATAAAGCCTTATTACACATTTCCTGAATCACTCGATGTTGATCGATATAAAATTAATGGAGTCCAGCGAGATGTAATCGTTGCCGTTCGCGAACTCAATATTGATGGAAATCCAAGTCGTAACTGGATCAACGATCACCTTGTTTATACACATGGCTTCGGATTTGTCGCTGCATATGGAAATGCACGAGATGCCGATGGAAAACCATCTTTTGCTGTCGGAGATTTACCTCCAACAAAGGGACTCGGTGATTTCCAACCACGTATCTATTTCGGTGAGAATGTTCCTGATTACTCAATTATTGGTGGAGTAAAGACTGATTCACCAGTTGAATTCGATTATCCAGATGATGCCTCTACAAATGGCCAGAAGAACTACACCTACACTGGAACTGGTGGAGTTCCAGTTGGTAATCTCTTCAATAAACTTATTTTTGCCCTCAAGTATCAAGAGCAGAAACTGCTTCTCTCGAATCTTATTAATAAGGATTCGAAGATTCTCTTCAACCGCAGCCCGCGTGATCGAGTTGCAAAGGTTGCTCCTTGGCTAACCCTTGATGGAGATTCATACCCAGCAATTGTTGATGGCAAAGTACTTTGGATTATTGATGGCTACACAACAAGTGCCGGTTATCCATATTCAAAAGAGACCGTACTTTCGAGTGCAACTACAGATGCGCTAACTACCAACTCGACTTCATTTACTGCCCTAGGAAATAGGACTGTCAATTACATGCGCAACTCTGTGAAAGCAACCGTTGATGCATATAACGGAACCGTAACCCTTTATCAGTGGGATGAGAAAGATCCTGTACTCGCAACATGGAGCAAAGCCTTCCCTGGCACCGTAAAAGCGAAGAAGGAAATTTCAGCAGAGCTGCTCGACCATATTCGCTACCCAGAAGATCTCTTCCGTGTTCAGCGCGAAATCCTTAGCGCCTATCACGTCAAGACTGCTGGAGCATTTTACGGCGGGCAAGATTTCTGGCGCGTACCTCGCGATCCATCAACATTTGGTGGAAATGCAGGAGCGCAACCTCCTTACTACCTCACTTTAGAATTGCCCGGCAGTAAGAAGCCAACATTTTCTTTGACAACACCGTTCGTGCCTCGTGGTGGACGTGAAAACTTATCTGCATTCATGGTTGTGAATTCAGATAAAGGTCCTGATTACGGCAAAATTACCGTATTGCAATTACCACGTAGCACAAACGTCGCCGGACCTTCACAAGTTGCATCCAACTTTGAAGCAAAACCAGAGGTTGCTAATTCGCTCTCGCTATTGCGACAAGGTGGATCAGATGTTGTGCTTGGTAACCTTTTGACACTTCCTGTAGGTGGCGGATTACTTTATGTACAGCCTGTTTATGTTCGTGCAACTGCAAATAGTGCTGCTTATCCATTGCTACAGAAAGTTCTTGTTTCATTCGGTGATCAAATCGGATTCGACAACGATCTCAAAGGTGCACTCGATCAGGTATTCGGTGGAAACTCTGGAACAACATCTAACGTAGGTGGTACCGGTGCAAATACATCAAATGGTACTGATGCAGAGAATGCAAATAATGCGGTAGCAAATGCACTTGCAAGTGCGAAGCAAGCACTTGCAGATGGACAAGCAGCACTTGCAAAGGGTGATTTCACCGCATATGGACGTGCACAAGATCGCTTGAAGTCTGCAATTGCATCTGCGATTGCTGCACAATCTCGTAAGTAATTCGAGATTATCTGTAGTAATTTCTACGCGATTTGGTCTTTAGGTACCTAACGCCTACGATTGCTCTACCGACGCGGGGTGGAGCAGCTCGGTAGCTCGCTGGGCTCATAACCCAGAGGTCGTAGGTTCAAATCCTGCCCCCGCTACCAATTGAAATAGGGACCTTTTAGGTCCTTATTTTATTTAATCACTATTTGATGCGAAGCGAATTGGTTACAACAAAGAGTGAACTCAAAGCCATTGCACCAGCGGCATAGAGGGGTGTGAGCAGCCCAAGTGCTGCAATAGGTAAACCAATAACGTTGTAAAGAAATGCCCAACCAAGATTCGTCCTGATGATTCGAACAGTCTTATTCGATAACTTCAAGGCATCAATAACACTAGAAAATGTTGTGCGCATTAAGGTGATATCCGCGCTCGATATCGCTGAATCTGTTCCGGTGCCCATCGCCATACTCAAATCTGCAGCAGTAAGGGCTGCAGCATCATTGATGCCATCACCAATCATGAGCACGCGATGACCTTCACTCTTTAATTTCTCAACAATGGCTAGTTTGTCTTGTGGCATTGCACTTGCCACCACATGGCTGGGATCAATAGAAACAAGGGCTGCAACGCTGGCTGCAACTTCTGGACTATCACCTGTTACAAGCCATGGCGTGATTCCCATTGCCCTCAGGGAGAGAACAGTCTTTGCTGCATCTGCCTTTATTTCATCGCCGACTGCGAAGACAGCAAGTGCAACTCCATCCCAAGCCAGAACAGAAATAGTGAGCCCTGCAGATTGTGCCTTTGTAATCGCATTGGTGATTTCAGGGTGAAAAGTTGTAGATGCATGTGCAACTGCTTGTGGTGATCCAATGAGTACAACAGGAGATTGAATTCCAAGATTGACGCGCCCCGCGGCGCCGGCGCCAGGAGAGACTGAAAAATCTGTCACAGTCGTTGCCTTAATGGATTGAGCAGAGACATAGGAACTGATTGCATGAGCAATTGGATGATTATTCTGATTTTCAATTGAGAGCGCACTTGAAAGAATTGTTGCCTCTTTCAACAAGTCTGTGAAATTCTTACCAAGTACTGATCCCGCTTCAAGTACAACACTTACTTGTTGGACTTTCATAACACCGGCTGTGAGGGTTCCAGTCTTATCTAATACGACCGTGTCTATTGTGCGAGCAACTTCAAGTACCCGAGGTTCACGAATGACAATTCCACGTTGAGCACCACGCCCAGATGCAACTAAGAGTGCAACAGGTGTTGCTAATCCAAGAGCGCAAGGGCATGCAATAACCAAAACTGTAATAGCTACAGAGATTGATTGTGTAAGCGAATAGCCGTTATAGCGCCAGATGAAATAAGTAGCAATTGCACCTACTGTCACGATTGGAACAAAGACTGCACTAATACGGTCAGCAAGTCGTTGAATTGGCGCTTTAGCACTCTGTGCATTGACAACCATCGATGTAATTCTTGCAAGTTCTGTATCGCTACCGATGCGCGTTGCTCGAACAACTAATCGACCATTGTGATTGAGCGATGCTCCGATAACTGCAGCTCCAATAGTTACATCGATAAGCGCTGATTCACCAGTGAGCATTGAGTTATCAACAGCGCTACTTCCTGAGACAACGATGCCATCTGTTGCAATTCGATCACCCGGGCGAACTTCAAATTCATCACCAATTTGTAGATTCTCGATTGAAGAAATAAGTGGCAATCCCCCGCGGATAATTGTTACCTCTTTGGCGCCAAGTGAGAGCAAAGTTGATAGCGCACTACTAGCGCGACGCTTTGCCCGTGTTTCAAGATAGCGACCAAGTACAACAAAGAGAATGACTCCTCCTGCTACTTCCGTGTAGACATCTCCGGCACCTGTTGAGTTTGCATAAATCGACCAACCAAATGCACTTAGTGATCCAAGTGAGACCAGATTGTCCATAGTTGGGTGCATGAGGTTGCGAAGTGCCGCGCGATGAATTGGCCAAGCAACAATGAGAACAACTGGGGCGGTCAAAGCAATAACAAGCCAGGCGGTTGGCGAATAAGTAGGGTGAAGAATTCCAAATAGATCTAAAGTGTCATGAATCCACATATCTATTGAATGATGCCAACTCATTACCATTGAAATTGCAATAGCAGGAATGGCAAAGAGAGCTGCAAAAAATAGTGCAGTTGCTGACTTTTTATTATGCATGGCAACGTGCGATGAATCACCTAGTGGAGATGCAGAATATCCAGCATCCTTTATTTTTTGCATAAAAACTTTTGGGTTTATTTCAGCTGGTGCCAATATATGGACAGTTTCAGTACCAAAATTAACACTTGCCTTGACTCCTTCAATTGAATTCAACGTGCGCTCAATCGCATTGACGCATGCCGAACATGTCATGCCCTCAACAGCAAGAGTTGTCTGTTCTAGTGATGTGCTCATGCGAGTGCTTCTACAATCTTCTTATGCAGTATGCCATTGGTTGATAATCCGCTTCTTTGAAATGGACCACTTATCCCATTTGTGCCAGAAAATTCTCCACCTGCTTCGCGCACGATGATATCTAGCGCCGCCATATCCCATAGGGCAAGTGATGGTTCGATAGCAACATCAACTGCGCCTTCAGCCACCAACATATGTGACCAAAAATCTCCAAGGCCACGAGTGCGCCAAGAATCATCAAGAAGTTTTCGAAATGATGCTAATTTTTCATTCCAACCAGCAAAATCAGAATACGTAATAGATGCATCGGAAATTGCGCTTACCTGAGAGACTGAAATCTTTCGGGGTACGCCATTATTAAAAATTACATATGCGCCAGATCCCTCAGATGCATACCAGCGGCGTGCAAGTGCTGGTGCACTCACAACTCCTGCTACAACTCTCTCGCTTCCCTCAGAACTTCTCTCAATTAATCCAATAAGAGTTGCCCATGTTGGAACTCCTCGCATGAAATTTTTTGTTCCATCGATGGGATCAATAACCCAATATCTTGCGGCATTTTCATTCGTTTTTCCGAATTCTTCCCCGACAACTCCATCGTTGGGGCGTTCTTTAGTGATTGCAGCTGTAATTGCCTGCTCTGTAGCACGGTCGGCATCTGTTACTGGAGTGTTATCTGGCTTTGTTGTGATCACTAAATCTTGGGCCAGATATCGATCTAATGTAATTGCGTCTGCAATATCTGCAAGACGCTGCGCAAGTGCTAAATCGTCTATGTAAGCAGATGTACCCATACGCTTTAGTCTAGCGAAGCAATATTTTCTATGGTGATTTCGCCCTTGATTGCAAGCAAAGAACGAAGGCTTTCTAGGCGTGCAGTTCGTGCCGAATTAGTCACACCATCAGGTGCAGCCCATGCATCCAATCGGCAATCTCTCTCATTATGAGTGCAATTATTCATGCAGGTTGCAGCTACCTCTGAGAGATCACTAAAGGCTGCAACAATTTTGTTCGCATCTAAATGTGAGAGCCCGAATGCTCTAATTCCTGGAGTATCAATTATCCAGCCATCTTGAAGTTCTAGAGTTGCAGCAAGTGGAAGTGCAATAGCACTCGACGATGTATGTCGTCCTCGCCCAGTGACATCGTTGACATCGCCAGTAAGTCGCATTGCATTTGGAACTAACGCGTTTATCAGAGTTGATTTACCAACTCCTGAATGGCCAACGAGTACCGAAGTTTTACTGAGCAATATCCCTCGCAGCATCTCAATATCTTTTTCCCGAGTATCTGTCTTGATCGAGGTATGCAAAATTTGGATACCTAGGTGCACGTAATCTGCCAAGAATGATGGTGCTTCTCCTAAATCATTTTTAGTTATCAGAAGTATTGGAGTTATGCCTTCATTGAAAGCGCAGACTAGAAAACGATCTATAAGGCCTCGACGTGGCTCAGGATTAGAGGCTGCAACAACAATTACTAATTGATCAATATTTGCAACAATCGTGCGCTCTACTTTTGCATCATCATCGACTGTTCGACTCAAACTATTACGTCGCTCTTGTACGGCAACGATTCGCGCCAATGAACCTTCGCTACCCGTAACATCTCCAACAAGTGATACAAGATCGCCAACAACTACAGATTTTGGTCCAAGCTCACGAGCTCTCATTGCAGTAATAATTCTGCCTTCATCGGAAATACATGTCTGTCGACCACGATCAACTGTTGTTACTAATGCCTGCAATGCATCTGAATAATCAGGGCGATCTTTACTGCGTGGTCGAGTGCTTCGCGGCGGACGAATACGTGCATCCGATTCGTCATATTCACGTTGTGCCATCATTGAAGAATTGAGATCCATAATCCCGGAAAATCTGGCAAAGTCTTACGAGTTGTAGCAATGTTTTCTACTTCAACCCCTTCTACTGCAAGGCCAATTACTGCACCAGCAGTTGCTAATCGGTGATCGTCATATGTATGGAACACACCACCATGTAATGGAGCAGGAGTAATATGAAGTGAACTCTCTTCTTCACGAACATTTCCGCCGAGTGAATTTATCTCACGAGTAAGGGCTGCAAGGCGATCTGTTTCGTGTAAACGCAGATGGCCAATGCCACGAAGGTGCGATGGAGAATCAGCTAATGCAGCAAGTGCTGCAATTGATGGAGTGAGTTCGCCAACATCATGTAAATCAATATCAATGCCAGATATTTTTCCAGCCCCCGTGACTCTAAGCCCTTCTGTATGCAATTCAACTTTTGCACCCATACGAGACAAAATTGTTCGGAGTTGATCTCCTGGCTGTGTTGTCTTCAATGGCCAATCTGCAATTGTGATACTTCCACCACTGACCATTGCAATAGATAAAAATGGCGCTGCATTCGAGAGATCAGGCTCAATCACTAATTCTTTGCCCTTTAGTTCTCCTGATTGCACAGTCCATGTTTTTGAATTGGTATCGACTACTACTTTTGCACCGAAATCTCGAAGCATCTCAACAGTCATTTCAATATGGGGCATTGAAGGTACTGGTGCACCTACATGATGGGCACTGAGTCCATTTTTCATACTTGGAGCAACTAGTAATAAGGCAGATAAAAATTGGCTAGATGCACTTGCATCGATAACTAATTCTCCACCGGGAATCTCTCCGCTGCCATGTAAAACCATAGGCAAGCTATATCGGCCATCATGGCTAATTGATATTCCTAAATCTTCTAGCGCTTTTATTACAGGCCCCAGTGGTCGCTCATGTGATCGAGGATCTCCATCAAAGGAAATATCACCTTTAGCAAGGGCTGCAAATGGTGGCAAGAAGCGCATAACTGTTCCTGCATTTCCAACATCAATGCTGCTATTTCCTCGCAATACAGATGGTGTTACTTTCCACTGTAATTCTTCAATTCCATCAATAGTTGTTCGGATCTCTTCGATACCAACACCGAGTCCGTTTAATCCTTTAACCATTAGCTCTGAGTCGCTCGAGACTAAAGGGCGGCGCAGCAGTGAAGGGCTTGTGCATTGCGAGGCAAGGATGAGTGCTCTATTTGTAACCGATTTTGAACCGGGAATTACGACGCGCGAAATCACATTGCGTGATCCTCGAAATGGCGCAGGCCAATGAGGTTGAACTTTCGCATCAGACATGTGCTCAGTCTATCCTTCTCGCATGTGTGGTCGTTATGCCCAAAGCGCGCAGATGAGAGATCTCATTGAACAATTTGAGGTAACTGGTGTCGCGCCACAAGAGGCTCTACCCCAAAATTGGAATATCGCTCCGACAAATGAGATTTATATTATTCGCTCATCTGCATTCAATGGTGGAGATGCGCTATCGCGAGATTTAACAACTCTCTCATGGGGATTGATTGCCCCATGGCTCAAGGATGAAAATGAAGCAAAAATTTCACAATCTCGTGCCATCAATGCGCGCAGTGAATCAATACATGAGAAACCAACTTTTCGTGATGCCTTTCGTCGCACACGTTGCCTTATCCCTGCCGAAGGATATTACGAATGGGCAACAGCCCTCGGAGCATATTCTCCAAAGCAACCATTTTTTATAAGGTCCGATAATAAAAAACAACTCTCAATTGCAGGCATTTGGAGTTCATGGCAAAGCACTGAAGGAAAAATAGTTGAAAGCGCATCTGTCATTACTCGTGAGGCAGTTGGTGAGTTAGCAACTATTCATAGTCGTATGCCAGTAATGATGCCTCGAGATCGCTGGGATGCGTGGCTCAACCCACAAGAGCGCGACATTCCAACTCTGCAAACTCTGATGCTTCTTGAAAAACCTGATGCCCACTTAGTAGCGCACCCTGTGTCGAGTGAGGTAAATTCTGTGGCAAACACGGGTGAGAAATTGACGCGTGCAATAACTCTTGGCGAGCCAGAAACCCTCTTTTAGCGATAATCTAGCCGCAATGACATCGACAGATTTGGTCAAAGAGAGCTCGGCGGAACGCACTATCCGCTTCGAGAGAGATGCTCTTGCCTTTACAAATCAGTTGTATGCAGCAGCACTTCGATACACAAAGAATCCTGATGATGCAAAAGATTTAGTGCAAGATACTTATTTGAAAGCATTTGCATCTTTTCACCAATTCGAACCAGGCACAAATCTAAAAGCGTGGCTTTATCGTGTCCTGACAACTACTTTTATAAATACGTATCGCAAAGATCAACGTCGACCTCAACTAACATCAAGTGAAGTAGATGATTCAGACCTTTTCAAATCCGCGTCACATACAAGTGATCAAGGTAAATCGGCTGAAGTAGAAGCGCTCGAAAACCTTCCTGATAGTGATATCAAGCGAGCACTTCTCGATATTCCTGAGGAGTTTCGAATTGCAGTCTATTTAGCCGATGTAGAAGGCTTTTCATATAAAGAAATTGCAGAAATTGTTGGTGCGCCCGCCGGAACCATCATGTCGCGCTTGCATCGTGGGCGAAAACAACTGCGAGAGCGCCTTACTGAGTATGCAAAAGAGCTTGGATATGACACTGAATCCAAAAAGAACTCTCCGAAAGAGGGGAGCAAAAAATGATATTCCAAGAAATTCCTTGCGCTGATGTCTTGAACTCAATTGTTATCTTCATCGATGGAGATATCGCGCAAGAGCCGAGGGGCCAAGCCATTGCATCACATATGACAATGTGCCCGAACTGCCAAGCAGAGTTAGAGCATGAGCAAGTAATGCGCACTCTTTTACAAGATGTGTTGCGCCGTTCATGCTGTGAAAGTGCTCCTCAGGAATTACACGATCAGATTCATCTACAACTACAGGCACAAATGATGGGTCAATTTTCATCTGAGGTTGTTACAGAATTCAAGATGACTGAAATTTCCATAGAGATTGATGAGTTTGGCAATATCGAACACCGCGAAGTAACAATTGAACACACGCAAGAAATTAGATTTGACGATGGGCAGAAGTAATTCATTATGCAAGCTGAAGAAGATGTTATAGGTGCCGTTGGTTTTGCAGTCATGACTGTACGACCAGGTGATACAGCTGTTGCAATGGGTATCGGTGATTTACCGATAGTTGCACAGTCACACCTTCTCAACATTATGGAGCATGCAGCAATCATCGCAATCTCTGATTATTTGGAATCGGGTGAAACAACGATATTTGTAAGTATGGAGTTCAATTCCATCAATTCGGCAGGTATTGGCGCCGAACTACGCGGTAATGCTAGATGTGTGGAAGTTGTTGGACGTAATCTAACTTTCGAATGCGATGTCTTTGATGGTGAGCGTCAGATTGCAACTGCCATCATAAAAAGAACGACAGTGGAGCGAGTATCTTTCCTCGCTCGCACTGCCGCACAAAACCTTATTTCTTAGTTGCCCAGAAAATTTCAGCAATCTCATCAATCTTTGAGATCAACTTATCTGCAACAGCAACATCTTGGGTGCCCTTTGTGCCAGCAGCGCCTGCAAGTTTTGTTGCTTCGTTGAAAAGTGTGTGAAGTTGTGGATGTGCTTCAAAGTGGTTTGGCTTGAAATAATCAGTCCAGAGAACCCAGAGGTGCTCTTTGACTTGGTGTGAGCGCTCTTCTTTGATTGCTACAGAGCGTGATCGGAAATCTGCATCTGTGTTTGCTGCATATTTTTCCATGCAGGCCTTCACAGAAAGCGCTTCGATGCGTGCTTGAGCTGGGTCATAAACGCCACATGGAAGATCGCAGTGTGCGTGAACGGTTATCTTTGGTGAAAACATAGTGTGTGCCTCTCCTATTTCAATCTTTATCAATACAAAATTTTCCCTACAGATGCGAGACTACCGCCTATGAGCAAATTCGGCACAGTCGGTGTCAGTGGTCAATCCATGCAGCCCACATTTAGCGACGGTGACTGGCTATTTGTGCGCTGGCTCCATGGCCAAACAAGTGCTCTTGAACGCGGAGCCATTGTTGTTATCGAACGAGAAGAGCGTCCTGGAATTTACCTAGTGAAGCGGATTCAGAAATTTCATAGCGGACGCTATTGGGTGGAAGGCGACTCAACTGAAAGTACAGATTCTCGCCAGTGGGGATGGATCTCTCCACATGAAATTCGCGGAAAAGTTCTTTTTCGTTACTGGAGAAGTAAGAAATAATTTAGCGAGTAAAGGCTTCCATTAGAAGTGCTTTCTGCTCTTCTTCATGCAAATGATGATTACCAGTTGCAGGAGCTGCAGTAGCGCGACGTGAAACTCGACGAAGATTACGTCCACCGAATCCTTCACCACCGAATTGCTCTGCAGTACGAAGTGCAACAAATGGCCATGGCCCTTGGTTTGCAGGTTCATCTTGAACCCACAAAAGATTTGCATTGGGATGTTTTGCAGCCTCTGCTGCCATCTCTGCAGCAGGAAGTGGATAAAGAAGTTCTAGACGAACAATTGCAGTTGTGTTCTCTCCTAGTTTTTCACGCTCTGCAACAAGGTCGTGATAAACCTTTCCAGAACAGAAGATAAGTCGCGTTGCATTTGTAACTTTAGGATCAGATATAAGCGGCTGGAAATGTCCGCTTGTAAAATCAGTAATTGCCGATGCTGCCGCGCGTAGTCGCAACATTGACTTTGGAGTAAAGACAATCATTGGTCTACGAGTTGGATTCTTGATGTGCCAACGCAATAAGTGGAAATAAGAAGCAGGATTAGAAGGTTGGGCAACAGTCATATTCAACTCTGCACACATAGCTAAATAGCGTTCAATTCGTGCAGATGAATGATCAGGGCCTTGGCCTTCATATCCGTGTGGCAGCAGAAGAACTAGTGAAGAACGCTCGCCCCACTTTTGCAGTGCAGATGAGATAAATTCATCGATAATTGTTTGTGCACCATTAGCAAAATCACCAAACTGGCCTTCCCATACGACAAGTGCATCATCGCGCACAACGCTATAACCATATTCAAAGCCCATTGCTGCATATTCGCTAAGCAGCGAGTCGATTGCGAAGAATTGATTTTCATCGCTAATCAAGCCGCGCAGTGGTGTCCACTCGTTGCCATTTTCTTTGTCGATAACAACTGCGTGGCGACTACTAAATGTTCCACGGCGTGAATCTTGACCAGCCAAACGAATTGGATGGCCATCGAGCAAAATTGAACCAAAGGCAAGTGTTTCACCCATCGACCAGTCAATTGTTGCATCATTGAGTGATTCAACACGCTTCGCTAATTGTGGGAGAAGTTTCGGATGAACATTGAATCCATCTGGAATTGCTAATTGCGTAGCAGCAATTGCTCGTACTGTTGCCTCAGGAATGCTAGTTTCAATGCGATCTGCATCTGGTGCAACTGGAACCTTGAAGTTGGCATCGCTATCCGGAACGTGATTATGAACTGCTTCAAAGACTGCTTCAAGTTTTGATTGGTAGTCGCGCAAAACTTCTTCTGCTTCTTCAACAGAGATATCTCCGCGGCCAATGAGGGCCTCTGTATACAGCTTTCGAGTTGAGCGCTTTGCATCAATCAACTTATACATAAGTGGCTGTGTGAAGCTTGGCTCGTCACCTTCATTGTGTCCGCGACGGCGGTAGCAAACCATGTCAATAACAACATCCTTATTGAATGCTTGGCGGTATTCGAAAGCTAGGCGAGCAACGCGTACACATGCTTCTGGATCATCACCGTTGACATGGAATACAGGTGCTTGAATTAACTTAGCAATATCTGTTGAGTATGTTGCAGTACGCGCTGCATGTGGTGAGGTCGTAAAGCCCACTTGGTTATTTATAACAATATGAACGGTTCCACCGGTTCGGTATCCCGCTAATTGGGAGAGTTGCAACGTTTCTGCCACGACGCCTTGACCAGCAAATGCTGCATCACCGTGAAGCAAAATAGGCATTACCGAATAAGCATTCTTAATATTGAGTTTGTCTTGCTTGGCGCGAACAATGCCTTCCAGCACTGGATTTGCAGCTTCCAAGTGGGAAGGGTTTGCTGCCAAATAAATCTTTGTAGTTGCACCCGATTCGGCAGTAAACACACCTTCGGTACCCAAGTGATACTTCACATCGCCACTGCCCTGCACTTGGTTCTCGGCGTAATGTCCTTCGAACTCTTGGAAGATTTGTCCGTGAGACTTACCCGCAATATTGGCTAGAACATTGAGGCGCCCACGGTGTGGCATACCAATACATACTTCATCAAGTCCACGATCTGCTGCACTTGAAATAACTGCATCCAAAATTGGAATAACAGATTCTCCACCTTCGAGAGAGAAGCGCTTTTGTCCCACAAATTTTGTTTGCAAGAATGATTCGAAGGCTTCAGCACCATTGAGTTCGTACAAAATACGTAACTGCTCTTCACGTGGAAATTGCGGTGCCCCAACTTCTACATGCTCTTGAATCCATTCACGCTCTTGCGGGCTTTCGATATACATATATTCCACACCAATAGTGCGGCAGTATGAATTGCGAAGAATGCCCAAAACATCGCGAAGCTTCATGAACTTCTTGCCACCAAATCCACCTGTTGCAAATTCGCGATCAAGATCCCACAAAGTAAGACCGTGTGTTACTACATCGAGATCAGGGTGAATACGTTGACGATATTCCAAAGGATCGATGTCAGCCATCAAATGGCCATGTTTGCGATATGCAGCAATGAGTTGCTGTACACGCGCTGTCTTACTAATTTCATCTTCCTTAGAGAAATCAAAATCTTGAGCCCAACGAATTGGAACGTAAGGAATACGAAGGGCTGCAAAGATTTCATCGTAGAAGTTTTCGGCGCCAAGCAAAATTTCATGCACTCGGCGCAAATAATCTCCAGATTGTGCACCTTGAATTACGCGGTGATCATATGTACTTGTAAGAGTTACAACTTTGCTAATCGCTAAACGAACAAGCGTTTCTTCACTTGCTCCTTGAAATTCTGCCGGGTAATCCAAGGCTCCAACACCAATGATGAGTCCTTGTCCTTGCACCAGTCGTGGAACTGAGTGAACTGTTCCGATTGTGCCTGGATTTGTAAGTGAGACAGTGGTTCCTGCAAAATCTTCAACTGCGAGATTTCCATTGCGCGCTTTACGTACTACATCTTCATAAGCACTCCAGAATTGAGCAAAATCTAATTCTTCACAGCCCTTGATTGATGGCACTAATAATTGGCGTGATCCATCTGCTTTAGGCAAATCAATAGCAATTCCAAGATTGATATGTTCCGGGTGGCCAACCGCTGGCTTTCCATCTAGTTCACCAAAGTATGCATTCATTTCTGGCATCAATCGCAACGCCTTGATCATCGCATAGCCAATGATGTGAGTGAAAGAAACTTTTCCACCACGTGCGCGCTTTAAGTGATTATTGATAACAATTCGATTATCAATCATGAGTTTTGCAGGAATTGCGCGAACACTTGTTGCTGTTGGAACGCTCAGTGATGCTTCCATGCTCTGCACAACGCGAGCCGCTACTCCACGAATTGGTTCAAGTGTTGACGCACTCGGTGTTACTAATACTGGAACGGGCTTTACGACTGGATCTGCTGGAGTTGGAGTTTGTTGCTTTACTTCGCGCACAACTGGTTGTGATGCAACAACTGGTGCAGCGGGTGTAGCAACGACAGGTGCAACTGGTACAGCAATTACGGGAGCAGCAGCTACTGGAGCAACTGGTGCAGTTTTTTGTACAGACTTCGGAACAGGTGGTGTTCCGGCACGAGGAGCATTCACTTTCGGTGCCGAACCAGATCCACCAGGAGCAGGTGTGAAGTCAGAGAAGAAATCCCACCATGCTTTATCAACTGATTGTGGATCTACCAAAAATCTTTCATACATTTCATCAACGAGCCATTCATTGGCGCCAAACTCTTTAGCTGCGTCGCTACCAACCACATTGCCAACAATTGAATTTACGTGTGGGTTGGAATCTGATGCCGACACTGGCCCTCCTTCAGTTCTAACTCAAATCTCGTTGTAACAATGCCTAGCCTATCTCGCACATACGCATGCAGATAAATTCCAGCCAACCTCCAACAGGCGAGATTGAGCACATCAGGGCAGAGTTTGCCCATGGAATCACAGAGGCAATTAGCCGTTATCTCAGGGGGCAGTCGAGGCTTGGGCTTTGAAGTGGCTCAAGCCCTTGGTGCACAGGGCTTTGACCTTGCTCTGATTGCAAAAGATAAAGATCGCCTAGATGGTGCAGCAAGCAAATTATCAAATCTCTTTCCAGGTATCAACGTCACGCTTTTTCCAGTTGATCTAGCCGACATATCAGC
Organism: Bifidobacterium breve; assembly: GCA_945898065.1. GTDB lineage: Bacteria > Actinomycetota > Actinomycetes > Nanopelagicales > Nanopelagicaceae > Planktophila. The sequence continues at coordinate 58,943 of CAMDHH010000003.1, read as the reverse complement.
AACTCGCGAGACTGCGAATCAGATAAGTTCGCAATTACCAACTCCGAATGTATTAGTACTAGCGCACGGTGTTATGAGTGAAAAAATGTCAAAGACTTTGCGCACAACTGATGAAGAATGGCGCAGAGTTCTCTCCATAAATCTCGATTCTGTTTTCACAATCACTAACGCAATTGCACCTGCAATGGCTGAAGTGCGCAATGGAAGAATTATTGTCTTTAGCGCATGTTTGGGACGAATGTCTGGACCAGGTAATGCTGGTGGACTTGCACCATACAGAATTAGTAAAGCGGGAGTAAATGCATTTGTTAGAAATCTTGCACACGAAACTGGATTAGGTGCACGTGGATTACTCGTTGATGCCGTTTGCCCTAATCACACGCAAACAGATATGGGTGGACCCGATGCTCCGCGCACAGTTGCAGAAGGCGCCGAGTGTGCAATCTGGCTAGCAACAAGAGATTTTCAACCAGGAGATACAACTGGTGTTCTTTGGGAAGATAGAAATATTGTTCCTTGGTAATTATTCTGGAATTGTTGTCAGCGCAAAATAGAGTGTTGCAACTGCCAAAATAACTATTGGTATCGCGGTAAACCAAAGTCCTGCATCAAATTGATATTTTGCAACACCGATTGCAATCAAATTAGCAAGCACTGTCGGTGCACGACCAAAATTCTTCTTATTTCTATATCCACGCGCACACACGGCTAAACCGCCTCCACCTACAACAGCAAATAGAAGAACACCAATAAGTGGCAATGGATCACGAGTTCCAGAAATGAAAGTGAGTCCCACAAGCCACATTGCTAGCGCAGCAATGATTGCCACCTCTACATAAAGTAGGGCTGACACCATAGCCCGACCACGTGCTTGCTTGGCAGGATCTCTTGTCATGAAGCGAAGATTATCAGTGGCTTCATGACTTTTTCGCACGATGGAATCCATGACTCGTTAACTCAGCTTTTTTCAGCACCTTATTTCTATGAAGAATTAGATCGTCAGATAGCACTAAGTGAACGAACCAGCAGTAAGTTCACAATAATTAGATGTGTGCTTCGTGTAAAAAACACTAGTGAGCAAGACTTTGAGGCAATCAATTTTTCTCACTTACTAAGTTCACTGACACGAAAGAATGAATGTGTTGCCAGGATGGCAGAGAATGAATATGTAATCCTCGTACCCGAGCCTGAATTCAATGCTGTAGTTGCACTCTCCAGAATTGTACGAGCACACAATTCAAGTGAAAGCGCCATGGCAATTCTCTCAACTTCAATAATTGAGCATCAGGACAAAGAAAGCTCACTTGAACTACTCAATCGTCTAGATAAGACCCCTTTATCCACCTAGTCGCCTGAGATAGGCGCGCCTTGTCGGTGCCGGCTTTACCTTCCATGCATGAATCTTGACCTCGATATAACTTTTGGTCCACTAGCACCCTTCATGACCGATCCAACTATTGAAGAAATTTGGATTAACTCTCCCGAAAGAATATTTATTGCACGCGCTGGAAGAAGTGAACTCACAAATCTACTGCTTACATCTGATGAAGTACGAAATATTGTGGAACGCGCACTTATGTGGAGTGGGCGACGTTTAGATTTATCTCATCCATTTGTCGATGCTCGCTTACCTGATGGCAGCCGCCTGCATGTCGCAATACCAGAAATTACTGCCGCACATTGGGCGGTAAATATTCGCAAACATTTGTTGCGCCATTTATCTGTTGATGAATTAGCGAACCTTGGTGTTATGACGCCTTCTATTGCAACAACACTCAAATATTGCGTTCAGGCTGGGCTCAACATATTGGTCAGCGGCGGAACTCAATCTGGAAAAACTACTCTCCTCAATGCCCTCACTGGTGCGATTCCACTCACGGAACGACTCGTGACAATTGAAGAAGTCTTTGAACTAAATCCGCAATTACCTGATGTTGTACAGATGCAAACACGAAGTGCCAATTTACAAGGTGAAGGTGAGATCCCACTTCGTCGACTTATCAAAGAAGCTCTGCGTATGCGTCCATCGCGAATCGTTGTTGGTGAAGTTCGCGAAGCTGAAGCCCTCGACTTATTGATTGCACTCAACTCTGGGTTACCCGGAATGGGGACTTTGCATGCGAATTCTCCACGAGATGCAATTACTAAGTTACAGACACTACCTTTACTCGCTGGTGAAAATATCTCACACAAATTCATTGCTCCAACTGTTGCTTCTGCTATCGATCTCATCGTTCATGTAAGCCTTGACTCAACAGGAATGCGCCGCGTGCAAGAAATATGTGCGCTCACTGGCCGATATGAAAACGATAGAGCAGAAATAGAACGTCTGTGGATTTGGAATGGCAAGGAGTACGAAGCGGGCTTGGGCTCACTCCCACACCCCGAAAAATTTGCACAGATTGGTGCACCAATCGCTACGTGGTGGCACAAGTGAAAGATTCGCAAAAGCTCACTATCACTTCACTCGCTTCATCCCTATCAACATTTTCTCTCGTATTCCTACTCACTCATTCCATAATTATTGCTAGCGCTTTTGCAATTCTTGGTGGAGCTATTACATGGTCAATTCTTCGAAGCAGAAGAGTAAAGAATGAGTCAGAACTCATTGAGGCTTGGCCAGAAGTTATCGATCATTTGATGTCAGGCATCTCATCTGGCTTATCTCTTACTGAATCTCTTTCTGGACTTGCCCTGCGAGGCCCAGAAATTCTTAGACCCACTTTTTCCACATTCCGTAACGAGTTATATAGAAGTGGAGATTTCACCATTGCTCTCACAAAACTCAAGTCAGAGTTCTCTCATCATTCGAGTGATCAAATATTTGAAGCACTCCTTATTGCAAAAGAATTAGGAGGTAGCGAGCTTCTTCAAATTCTTCGCACGCTAGGTGATTTCCTTCGTCAAGATTTAGTTCTACGTCGCGAAATTGAAGTCAAACATGGATGGATCAAGAATTCTGCACACTTATCAGCTGCTGCTCCGTGGCTTCTTTTACTTCTACTTTCAACACAACCAACAACTGCGGCTGCATATGCAACACCTACCGGCATCCTCATTCTTGCGAGTGGATTAGTTATGACAGCAATTGCCTATCTTTGGATGAATAAATTGGGTCAACTCCCCCAAACTCCACGGGTATTCAAATGACTCTCACGATTATCTGCGCAGCGCTTATCTTCGTAATCCCCGGTGCCTATTTGATTGCTCGGGGTAATAGCGGCGTTCATACTTCTTCTGAGCTCCAAACGAGTGCATCGAAATATGCAAGCAGAACACACGATAGAAGTGGCGTTCGCCTACGTCTTCAAGAGCTCGGGAAGATGAGCGAAGGCGATTATGAGAACTTTCGAATTCGACAAGCACTTTATTGCACAGGATCTGCTGTCTTTTCAATCTTTCTTTTTCTATTTTTAGGAAAGGGTTTCGCGCTTTCAATCATTCTTTCACTACTAATTGCTATGACTATGTACGTCTATATCGATCGCGAACTAACAAACCAAGTGAAGAAATATCGCTCAAGCCTTGAATCAGAATTTCCAGCTGTCATAGAGATGCTCACTCTCGCAATATCTGCTGGTGAAACTCCGCTCAGTGCAATCATGCGTATTTCACATAGCGCTACAGGCCAACTTCCAAAGGAATTCGAGCGAGTAGTCACTGAAGTTCGTAATGGCACTTCCCTTCACGAAGCACTCGATTCAATGGGCCGTCGTATCAAATCGGTTCTCATTCGACGCTTTGTTGATGCCTTAGTTACAGCAACCATGCGCGGTGCACCACTTGTTGAAGTCCTTACTCGTCATGCAAGTGAAGCACGTTCCGTTCAGCGCAATAGAGTCTTGAGTGCGGCAGGAAAAGCGGAAATCTCAATGATGATTCCTGTTGTATTTCTTATCCTGCCGATCTCAATTCTCTTCGCATTGTGGCCATCACTTGCAAACTTGAACTTGTTTGCAGGGTAGAAAACTACCTTTTCTTATATCCAGTAGGACACCTGGGATTCACGGCAGAGACTTTTTTGACTGTCTTTCCTCTAGCGCAGGTTACTGTCGTAATTTTTTTCACAGTCTTAGATTTTATTTTTTCTAATGCTTGATATTTAGTGATACCAAGTTGTGCTAACAAGACATCCGAAGCTAATGCTTTCTTGCCAATCCCTCCTGCAATTAGGTCATTCATAAATTCAATGTCAGCAATGGAGGGAGTAGTAGGAATAACATAATCCAGCGCTTGCTGAAGTGAAGACTTAATTTCTGGATTTTGTTGGAAATATCCTGGAAAGCCCATAAAAAGATTCGAGATTTCACTTTTGTATTTATTTATTGTACTGACTAAGCCATTGAACGTATCTGCTGCGGCTTTATCTGCTGCGGCTTTATCTGCTGCAGCTTTATCTGCTGCAGCTTTATCTGCTGCGGCTTTATCTGCTGCTTCAGATGCTGCAGTACTTACTTTTATTGAGGGGCCATAACCAATTTTAGATGTTTGATCTTTTGTGCCCAGGCCAACAACAAACTTCCAATCACCATTTTCGCCAGATAGCGGAATACTAAATTTCATACTCCACGTTCCCTGCTGTTCAGTTCCAGATATCAATTGAAAATAAGTACTAAAACCTTTGCTTCCACCACTTGGCGGATATATGATCATATTTACATATTCAACACCAGTAGGAGACGAAATATCTGCAAACGCTGTCAGTTCTTCTCCCGCTCTAGCATTGGTTTTAGAAAGTCTCACATTCGAAACTTTAGTTTCAACAACGGTAGATCCGGAGACATTTATTGAAGGGCCATAACCAATTTTAGATGTTTGATCTTTTGTGCCCAGACCAACAACTACTTTCCAAGTTCCATTTTCTGCCGTAGAGGGAATATTGAAATTCATACTCCATGTTCCTTGCTGTTCTGTTCCTGAAATCAGTCGAAAATAGGTGCTGAATCCTTTGCTTCCACCACTTGGCGGATATATGAGCATATTTACATAATCAACACCACTTGGAGATGAAATATCAGCAGTTATTATTAATAATTCTCCAGGAACAGCATCTGCTTTACTTATCTGGATATTAGAAACAGTCTCAGCAGCAAAAGCAGATGGTAGGTTCAAGGAAATTAAACTAAACGTGAGTATCACAATTAGGTACTTCTTGATAACTCTCATAATTGCTCCTAATAAATGTTGCAGTTCGTAGTCAGTAGAATTGCTCTATTTCAATACGTTAGCGCAATTTACCTAAATTGAAGCTAAGCAGCGCTCTCTTCGCGTTCGCTCTCTAATTCAGTAGAGGAAACGCTTTCAAGTACTACAGTAGTTGCAACCTGATCTATGCGAGGGCGGCCAGCTTTGCGCTTGCGTGCAATGACTTTGCCATCTTCGAATAGTTCTCCGCCCCATACGCCAACTGGTTCTTGACGTGAAAGAGCGCCCTCAAGACATTGCTTGCGGACAGGGCATCCACCGCAGAGAGACTTTGCTTCTGCAACTTTAATTTCATCATCGGAGAAGAAGAGTTCAGGATCTGCACTGTGGCATGGCAAGGTAAAGGCGATGGCGCTGTCATATGTACCTGTGACATCTCCAAGACCAATCTTTTCGCCGCTCTCGGCCCAACCTGGCATTAGTAGTTCGCTGAAGAGAACGCTCATCGTTCTCACCTTCTTTCTTCTCTCTAGTTCTTTCTTTTTGTTTGTGGGTTATCGGGGTAAACAAAAAGGGCCCGAATCCTTTGTGGATTCGAGGCCCTTGGCTTCTAGTTCTTTTCGTATTATCGAGAAGAACTCCAAGTGGCTGAATCCACTGCATAAAAAGCGGCGTAAAACGCTGGCTTTGATGCGGTAGGCCATGTGTAATGCTTATGAGCAGACGGAATTACAGCAGAAGGCATTGCGTTTGCTGTTACGGAAGTGTTGTTACGCACGATCCGACTCCTTTGACTCATATCCACTGATCTAGTGAAGATGTAAGGGTAAAGCATGGATAGAGGTTCGTGCAAATCAATTATTTACACACGAATACGCAGGAGTAACTAAGAAATGAGGCCAGCTTCACGCAAGAAACGGCTGGGGCTTTGGCGATAACTCAAATGTAAATCTTGTTTAGCACGCGTGATTCCAACATAGAAAAGACGACGCTCTTCATCAATAGTGGCCTGATCTGCGCCTATAGCGCCATTTTCAAGGGGTAATAAGCCCTCGCTTACACCGATGAGAAATACGCGTTCCCATTCCAAACCTTTAGCAGCATGCAATGTTGCAAGTGTTGTTACCGGCATTGTTGGTGGATTATTTTGTTGAACGCGATCTTCTACCTCGCGTAAATATCCGCGCAATGTCTTTGGTGAAAATCCGCTATCTGCATCTACTTCGCGACCTAAATGAAGCAGTGCTGCTATTCCATCAATGCTTGCACCTGTTAGAAATGGTTGGGCCAATGTACGCAGTTCATCGAGCCAATTCACACCCTCTGTTGGGATAACGGAGGCGTTGCGAACAACGCGCAGAAATTCTTTTACATCAGAGCGATCAAAGAAGCGATCACTATTGCGAACTTGATATGGAATCTTCGAAACATTCATTGCTTTTTCAATTGCATTGAGTTGGCTATTGGTGCGCGCTAGTACTGCAATCTCTTGGGCTGGCGTTCCCTCACTCATCAATTGCGTAATCGATGCAACCACGCCTGCAACTTCGGCTGCTTCGTCCTTATATGCATTCACCTCTGGTTTATCACCATGTGAGTTGATAGCAACGAGTTCTTGCCCCATTTCAGCACTGCGCAAGATTGCATTGGCAGTAAAGACAATTTCAGGAGTCGAGCGATATCCCGTGGTGAGGCGAATAACTTCTGCTTCAGGAAAGCGTTGAGTAAAACTATTGAGAAAAACTGGCGTCGCGCCAGCAAATGAATAAATTGTCTGGGCTGGATCTCCAACAACGCATAACTCTTTTCGATTTCCAAGCCACGCATTGATAAGGCGTTGTTGCAGCGGAGAAATATCCTGGTATTCATCCACTGTAAAGAAACGGTATTGATCTTGAACGCGTTCGCGAACTTCGCGCTCTTCTTCAATCATGGCAGTTGTAAGCAAGAGAACATCTTCAAAATCCATAGCATGCTCTTGTTTGAGAATGCTCATATATGAGGCATAAACCTTTGCAATCTGTTCTGCATTAATTCGAGGCTTATTGATGCGCTTTGATGATTCGGCTAAGTAATCACTTGGACCAATCTCTTGCGTCTTTGCCCATTCAATCTCTGATGAAAGATCACGCAACATATCTCGCGATGTAACAGAAATTGCACTCGATAAATCTGCGCGCTTGATTGCCTCTCCTAGAAAACCTGACTTAGAGGTAAGTAAATCTGGAGTTCTGCCACCAAATACTTGAGGCCAGAAATAGAGCAATTGCTTGAGCGCTGCCGAGTGAATCGTGCGCGCTGCAACAGTTGGAACACCAAGGGAGCGAAGGCGCATGCGCATTTCACCCGCTGCTCGCGCTGTGAAGGTAATTGCCAAAACTTTATGTGGATCCATTACTCCAATTGCTGCGCCATAAGCAATTCGGTGTGTGATCGCACGTGTTTTTCCAGTACCTGCACCTGCAATTACACAGACAGGGCCACGTGTTGCAAGTGCAACTGCGCGTTGTTCATTATCGAGTGCTGCAAGTATTTCTTCTGCGCGAAGATCGCTTTGGCTATTTCCCGTTTCAAATTCTGACATTACGGACGCCAGCTCTCGCCGCCTACTAAATCTGTAAGTGCACGCCCGCTTTGCGCCCCGTACCAAGATTCAATCATGCGACGTGCAACGCTAATTGAAGGAGGTAGCAATAGCTCACCAGTCTTGATTGCATCTTTCATCTCATCGCGAGAGAACCAACGTACTTCTGTGATTTCAACACCATCGCCTTTTGCCTCTTCTGGCTTATTTGTAAGAGCAGAAAAAGCAATCATGATGGAGGCAGGAAATGGCCAAGGCTGTGAGGTCATATAAGAAATTTCATCTACGGTAATTCCAGATTCTTCAAATACTTCGCGCGCCACACATTGCTCGAATGTCTCACCTGGTTCTAGAAAACCTGCAAAATTAGAAAATCTCTTCTCTGGCCAAATTGGATTATGCCCAAGTAAGAGGCGATCATCTTTATCTTTTACTAAAACGATTACGGCAGAATCTGTGCGGGGATGATGTTGGCTCTCATCTACTGTGCAAATGCGGACAGAGCCACCAAGACCAACAACGGTTGGTGCACCGCAGCGCGCGCATCGAGGATGGACTTCATGCCAATTAGCTAATCCAATTGCATGGAAAGCGAGTGAGAGAAATTTTGGAGCAAGGGCTGCGCCGATTTCTCGAAGAGTTTCAAAGCCAGAATATTTCTCTTCATCACTTCCTGGCTCATTTGTCCACGCGGTATGCCAAGCAAAATATGAAGTTCCATCGGCGCGATCTAGCCCAAGGAAATATCGCTCACCTTCTAAGAACTTTCCAGATGAAATAAGTGCACTTATTTCGCTGCTACTAAGTAGATGTAGCTCCCCGCCCGCAACGGCAAGGCGCGCATCGACAATGTGCAAGATCTTTGCTTTAGCCCAATGTGCATCTAGCTCACTTTGCGATGTACGCAGTTCGCTGGCGCGGTCGATTTCGCTGACAAGGTTCTTTAACGCGCTCATGGGGGGCAACACTACTAACCTCTACCCATGCTCGTAACCTCGTGGAATATCTTGCATGCAATGCCTATTCCGCCATCAGGAAGTGGCAATTTTGGCGATGCGCTCAAGCGCCTTGGTAGCGATGTGGCTGGTTTTCAAGAAGTAGATCACCATCTTGCGCGCTCTGGTCATGAGCCACAGATGCAGATAGCGGCGCAATCTTTAGGCGCAACGCATTGGGCTTTTGCACCATCTGTTATTGGAACACCGGGTGAAGTTCGTCGCAATCTCAATAGTTCTGATGAAAGAATTATTTCCAATGGCAGTATAAATAGAGTTGGTAGTTATGGAATCGGAATAGTTTCACGAATCCCCGTAATTAAGTGGGAGCGTTTAGAACTTGGTAGATCAGTAGTAGGTCTTCCACTTCTTATTCCTGCTGAAAAAGGCGTGCGAGCAATTTATGTAAGCGATGAAGAACGAGTAGCACTCGCCGCGCACTTGGATAATGGATGGATTGTTATCAATACGCATCTATCTTTTGTACCATTTGTAAATCTCTACCAACTCGGCAAAATAAAGCGCTGGGCCCATACATTGAGCCAAGGTGGGAAATTCAAGGTTCTAATAATCGGAGATTTGAATCTACCTAAGAATTTCTCTGGATGGAATTCACTTGTTACTCAAAAGAGTTACCCATCATGGGGTGCAAAGGTGCAATTCGATTACATTCTCTCCAACACCTTGACCGCAAATCAGATTGAAGTCCTACCAACAATTGTTACAGGTGTAAGTGATCACTTACCTGTCAGCATCAGAATCAATACGTGAAATCAAAGCAATAAGTTCTTCCTGACTCATAAGATTCGCAGGGCTGTGATCTCTGCCCGTTGGAACGTAATGGAATGCTGCTTTTACCTTTGAGATATCTGTACCGCTCAACTTTGCCCAAGCAAGGCGATACATTGCTAACTGCACAGCTGCTGATTCTCCAAGCTCAGTGGAGCCTGTCTTCCAGTCAACGACTATGTAACCATCACCATCTCGATAAATGGCATCAATGCGCCCGCGAATCAATATTCCTGCAATAACTGTTTCAAATGGAACTTCCACATGTGTTGGAACTTTTGTTGCCCAATGGCTAGTGAGCCAGGCTTTTTTGAGATCTTCTAGCTTCGAATCATCATCGAGTGGATCCAAGTAATCCATGTAATCATCGCCCATAAGCGTTGGGGCTTCACTAAATTGTTTTTCCACCCATAAGTGAAATGCAGTTCCACGCCGTGAATATTGATCTTGGCCGCGCGGCATAGGACGGCGAATATTGAGTGCTAATTCTTCAGGATTTGCATGCAATGCAACGAGTGCTGAAGTTGAAAGTTTCGTTGGTAACAAGACAGTGAGCTCCGAATTAGATTTTTCACTGATTTCAGCAATGAGTGCTTGAGCATCAGATATCCATGATGCAATCTCTTCATCATCACTTGCGCCAAGTGTATGTGCCTTCGCAGATTGAACGATTGCAATCTCTTCTTCAAATTGTGGGCGTCGTTCCCCTAGTCGATCGTGTGGCCACTCGTGGCTTTCTACTTCGGCAGGGTTGCGCTCCCCCTTTGCTGGTGTTTCTAAATCACTGAGAATTTTGGCATTTTTGGCAAGTGCAATCTCATGAATCCATGTGTATACATCACTTGGCGCTACAGCATTCTTGCCGGTGCGCCATACAGATGTCGTACATAGTAAATGAGTTTTTGCTCGAGTTACAGCAACATATGCAAGTCGAATCTCTTCACGGCGTTTGATCTGAGTTGCGCATGCTTTAGAGAATGCATCAATTGCATCTTCTGCTTGCTTCTTCTCTGTCATACCTGCAACGCTAAAATGTGGAAGTTCGCCGCGATCGCCACGCAAGGTAAAAGGAATATGCGCCTCACTGGTGAGCCAATTCTCCGGATTTTGAGTATTGACGGAGGGAAAATTTCCAGTGGCAAGTCCGGGAATAGCGACTACGTTCCATTCAGCGCCTTTTGCCATATGTACAGTAAGTATTTGCACGACATCACTTCGAACATCAGGTGCGCCAATTTTTAGCCCGCCCTCTTCCTTTGATGCAACATCGAGCCACTCAAGGAATTCGCGAGCATTTCCGCCAGCGCGCTCATACTTTGATGCTTCATCAAGGAATCGATCTAAATGGCGACGACCAGTTTGGGAACCATCGCGAAGAGAAACTTCACTTTCAATCGTCAAATATTCTTCAATTTCAACAATCAAATCAGTTATCTGCCCACCTGCGCGGCCACGCAATCTCCGTAAGTCAGCTGCAAAACGAAGCATGCGCTCATAACCAATTGCAGAGAAGTATTTTTGAGGTGCACTTGAGATTTCATCGAGTGCGTCGATAATTGAGCCGGCAAATTGATCTTCACTATCGATTTGATCTTGATTTCCTTCTTCAATCACCTTTACTAAATAGCGCGAGCCGCTCTTTGATGCCTTGCTTCTCTCTTTTGCATATTTTCCAAGGCCTGCAATATCAAAAGCACCTAAATTCAATCGTGGGCCAGTGAGGTGGCGCATCAAGGATGCACCAGAATCAGGATCAGAGATAACTTTCATCAGCGCAACAATGTCAGCGATTTCTGGGATATGTATGAGGCCACCGATACCAATAACTTCAACTGGAATCTTTCGCGCGCGAAGCGCCGATTCAATCTCTGGAATCTGTTTGCGGTTTCTAACTAAGACAGCAAAAGTTGAACGCTTCTTCTCAGGGACAAGAGCGCGAGCAGGATCTTTCCAGAGCGGTTCAAAGTAGTCAGCAATTGCTTCTCCCTCTAGATCCATATTTTCAAATATGCCCACTGCTAATTCGCCAGGGCCTGCACCTTTGCGTGCATCAAGCATCAATACTTCTTGTCCGCCATCTTCCTTTATTTTCTCTGAAATAAGGTTGGCCGCTTTGAGAATGATTTCATCATTTCTAAATGTTGTAGGTAGTACAAACTTTGAATCACCTTTTTGATCAGGCATCTTTGGAAAATATTCTGCAAATGAATCCATAGTGCCAGCAGACGCACCGCGCCATGTATAAATCGCTTGGCTGGGATCTCCTACTGCCATTACTGGGTGACCATTTCCAAAGAGTGCAGAGAGCATTCGCAGCTGTGATTGCGAAGTATCTTGGTATTCATCGAGTAGAACTACTTTGTAATTCTTACGTTCTAGCTCGCCCACATCTGGAAATTGCGTTGCGATCTCTGCAGCAATGGCCATTTGATCATCAAAGGAGAGTTCCCCCGCTGCTTTGCGGCGCTTCAAGAAAGCTTCAACCATTGGCAATATTGAATTTCGTTGATGCAAAATGGTTCGTACTTTGCTTCCGACACTACTTGGAGCAAAATCAAATGGAAGTAACTGTTCAAGCATTTCATCATCGGCTGCGCGTATTTCTTCGATAGTCACTTCATGTTCCAATATCTGTTTAGCAAGGCCGATAACATCTTTGATAATTGTGCTTGCCTTACTTGTGCTTCTAAATTCGTCATCATGCCAGTTGCGCACAACATCGGAGGCAATCTGCCAAATTTCTGCCTCACCCAATGGATCAGCATCTGTATCCATTCCAAGGCGAATGGAATGTTCACTCAATAATTTGCCAGCATACGAGTGATAGGTAGTAATAGTTGGATTAGAAATTGATTCTCGAGAAAATAGTTCAGCCTCTTCTAATTGAGATAAACGCCTTCGTACACGAAGTGATAATTCGCCAGCTGCTTTGCGTGTGAAAGTTAGTCCCAATATCTCTTCAGGTGCAACAATTTTATTTGCAACTAAGTAAAGAACGCGGTTGCTCATCGTCTCTGTCTTGCCAGAACCTGCACCAGCAATAATGACAGCAGGTTCGAGTGGGTTAGAAACTATTGAAATAATCTTGCTCTGAAATGGTGTGAGCGGATTTATTCCATCATCGACTTTTTGTAGAGCTGCAATAATCTGCTCAGGAGTTAGATTCTCTTTCATTCGATTACCGACTTACCATCACTTTGAATTGGGCAAGAAGAGCGAACTGGGCATCCCTTACACTTTTCATTTACTGTTGCGATAAATGTTGCAGCACCCATACCTTGTGCAATTCCCTCAATTTCAACTACAAAAACTTCACTATCTATAGGGCCTTGCTTGCGCGTTGTAATTCTTGGTTCTTTTGAAGCAGGGGCGCCAAGATAGGCAAGTTCGGCGCCATTAGTAATAGTGCTATCTGTTACTTTGCTAAAGCCACCTTTGATTGCTCCTAATTGATATGCAGCTAATTGCATATTTTCATTAGAAGTACTTGCGGCAATCATCGTATTACCAGTCTTGAAATCAACGACATAAAGATTGTTATCTAAATCAATTTCAATTCTGTCAGCGCTGCCGTGAAGACGCGCGCGACCAATTTCAACGGTAAATGAGGTTTCAACTGCAACAACTGTGCGCGGTGATACTGCGTGATAGTGAACAAAGCGCGAAATCATCTTTGATGCTTCTTCGAGTGAAGTCTTGCCAACCCAGCCCTCATCAGGATCAATCAACTTCCAGGACGATTTGAGTAAATCAACCAAATCAGTTTCATTCTTGCTTGGATCAGTGTGTAATTTCGCCGCAAAGGCGTGAATAGCAGATCCTAAAATTTGAGCAGTGCTATCGCCATTAGTTCCACCATTGCTTTGCAGGAACCACTTCAGCGCGCACTCTTTATATGTATCTAGCGCACTCGGTGAGACAGAGACTAAATCTTTAGGATCAACAACGGGTTGATCAGTACTGCGCGAAACAGAGCCAACCCAGTTATCAGGATTAGCGACATGAATTCCTTCATCAGATAATTTCTTCAACAGCGCTGCAGCTTCATCCTTCTTATCTCCAGATAACTGGCTGCGAAGCGCAGAAACGAGTGCTGGAACAGTAATAGGACGCGGAACCTCAGTGAGCAATGGCTTCGCACTCTTGCCTTGCAGAATTTGTTCGGCGCTTTCAAAGAGATCAGAAGGTGCGTCATCTTCGCGTTGAATTGCAGTTATATATAAATGTGTTTTCGCACGAGTCATAGCTACAAGGAATAAGCGATTCTCATCATCGCGCAGCCCATTAGCTGAAATTCTCTCTAGCTCCCCCTTTGGAATATTGGGGTAACGAACCATCTCCACCAAGCGCTCAGAGCCTAAAAGTGAACTGCGTTGGCGCAAGTTTGGCCAGACTCCATCTTGTACTCCAGCGATTGCAACTATTTTCCACTGCCGACCCTTAGAAGAGTGCACAGTGAGAATTTCGACAAAATCAGGTCGTGCACCCTTTGCAGTAATAACATCGCCGGCAATATCTTCTTTTACAATCTCTTTGATAAATGTGCCAGCACCAGACATTGGAAAACGATCTGAATAGCGCGCAGCAGAGTCAAAGAGTTGCATCATCGCATCTAGGTCGCGATCGGCACTTGCTCCTCTAATACTTGGTCGCAGTGCTTGATTTCGCCAAGCATCACTGACTTTTTGATCTTCACTTGTCAATGCGTTATCCCAAATTGCCCACAATAAATCTTCTGCGCGCGATTCAGGTTTCTTAGCGACTGCGCGTGCTTTACGTAAAAGGTCAGATACTCGCTTGAGTGGTGCGCCTTCTTCAATAAAGATATCGCCCTTATCAATTGCATCAATCATGAGTTGAGTGCCTGTGCGGGCATCGCCCTCTTCTCGAGCACTCAGTAGAGCGCGGCGCATACGACGAAGTGAGATTGAATCTGCGCCACCAAATTCGCTCATCAATAAACGCTCACATGTATCAAGGCTCAGTGATTTGCTACCAATCGCAACTTCTGCAAGTAATAAAAAGGGCGCAATGGATGGATTACCTGCAAGTGCTTCGAGTTCGGAAGTTACAGGAATACCCACCTGTGCAAATGCGCGTCGCAGAGATGATGCCGCTACGCCAGGACTGCGAAAAAGAACAGCCATATCGCTATATGCAATGCCATGATTGAGGTGGGCACTACGGAATTGATGTGCGATAAATGCTGCTTCTTCACTACTTGAGCGCAAACGATGCGTTTGTACTACTTCATTTACTTGAGCAATTGCTGGGGCTATAACTCGTTTGTTGTTAGCGGAAGTAGAAAATTTCTCTGTTGCAAATGCATTAGAAAGACGCATAATTTCTGGCGAATTTCGGTAATTGATATCTAAGGCAAGCACACGCCCCTTATCGCGGTAATGATCTAGCTCTTGCGATAAACCTTCAGGGTCAGCGCCACGGAATCGCCCAACTGTGCTGAGGTCATCGGCGCAGACAATCATGTCATCGCAAGCAAGTATGCGTAATAAATCTCGTTGCTGTGGATCACTCTCTTGATATTCATCAACCATAATTGTCGTAAATTGCGAGCGGAGATCGTCCAAAATATCTGGGCGCTGCTCTAAGCGATGTACGGCCGATGAAACAATCTCTGAAGTATCAAGTCGGCGCTTTGAATCTCCAGCAGAATCTTCTTGCATTGCCAAGTTCTTGAGATAGCGCTGCCAAAACTTTGCAGCGGCTTCCCAGAATGGTTCTTCATTCGAATTTCCAAGTTCGGCAAGTTCATCTGGACCAAACTTTCGCTCATTGGCACGCAAAATAAGGTCTCGTAATTCGCGAGCAAATCCAGATGTAGTAAGTGCTGCATGTAATTCAGGAGTCCATTCGCGATCTCCATCAGCTATATCGCCGGCAAGTAAATCCTTTATGAATTTCTCTTGTTCTGGCCCTGAGAAAAGAATTGGTTCTAAATCTTGTGCATTTGGTCTCTTCTTTAGAATTGAAAATGCAAGTGAGTGAAATGTTCGAGCCAATGGCTCAAACATTGTCTGCGTTGTGCGAAGTGCAATTGCATCACGCAGATCACTCGCACTTTCGCGCCCATATGTCAGTAATAAAATTGAGTTTGGATCTTGGCCACCAGCAATACGGGCAAGTGCTGCTTCAACTAAAAGTGAAGTCTTACCCGTGCCTGCGCCACCGAGGACGACGAGAGGCGAAGTGGTGAGCGAATATGCCTCAACAACATCTTTTGGGAAGGTAAAACCAGCGCTATCTACACTTTGTCGTAGAAGCGTGAACTTGGTTTTACCTTTATTGCTAGTCACTGTGACATTCAAGCGTAAAGCTCTGACATATAACGAGATTAACGCTCAAGGTGCTATGAATCAAGCCTGTTTTCATCCAGAATCCACCAATGACTAATGAACAATCACCAGCGCAACGTTTCCATATTCTTGATGCCGCTCGAGGAATTGCGGCAATTGGGATTGTGCTTTTTCATGTCTTCTTCGCAACACCCTTGCGATACATGATGGGTCTCTATGTGCTCGTTGATTTCTTTTTTGTATTGAGTGGTTTTGTTCTCTATCCAAGCATGCCCCACAATAGAAAAAAATTTCCGCGGGATGCGACTCGATTTATTCTCACAAGAATTGTACGTTTATGGCCGACACTCATCGCCGCCCTAGTTGTAAGCATGGGGCTCTACTGGTGGAAACAATATTCAGCATCAAAAAGTAATACCTTCTTTGATATTGATCCTAACCGTTCGCCATTACTTTTTGGCGGCGCATTCTCACTGTTGCAGATATTGATTCCTTTATCGGGAGCAATATTTATCGTCGTCCCATTCTGGTCACTTTCAGCAGAATGGTTAGCAAATATTCTCTTTACACCTTTGGCCATGATTTATAAGCAATTGGGATTGTTTGTAGGAATTCTTGCTGGCTATTGCATGATGTATTACGGATTGAGTCGCGATACCGAATGGATTTCAAATATGGGACCCATTCGAGGTTGGGAAGCTCTAGGTAGAGCACTTATTGGATTTGGCATTGGATCACTAGTTCGAGCTAATCTCAAAAAGCTTTCAGCAATTAGAAATGATTTTTTCTTTCGAATAACAATTGCACTTACTTTATGGGCTTTCATTGTGTGGAACTCATACACTTTTACACATCTTTACTTGGTTTCACCACTATTTGGTTTAATAATTCTTCAACTTTCGCGCTTCAATATTTCAATTTCAAGTACTAGAGCGAAGGTATGTACCTTCCTCGGTAGATATTCCTATGGCGTTTATGCCTTCCATATTTTGGCTCTCGAGTTCTACGACTACAACGTGGTAAGAATTGATGCATTTGCCGGCCTGGGCGCATGGTGGAAATACCTCATGATTAAGTCTGTGGTTGTCTTGCTAGTTTCAACGTTAGCTACATTCCTAACGCTAAAACTAATAGATCAACCATTGCAGCAACGCGGTCGCGCATTGATAAAGCGAAAATTCGCCCCTAATAATTAGGTGTTCTGATTCGCTTTCTTCGCACGTGAAGTAAGTCGCCCACGCTCTGCGCCATCGAGGATTACCTTGCGGATACGCACCACTGCTGGTGTGACCTCCACACATTCATCTTCGCGGCAGAATTCAAGTGCACCTTCCATGTTGAGCTTCTTTGGTGGAATCAAACGTTCTGATTCATCAGTTCCTGAAGCACGCATATTTGTAAGTTTCTTTTCGCGAACACAGTTCACATCCATATCTTCAGAACGTGAGTTCTCGCCAATAACCATGCCTTCATACACTTCATCACCCGGTTCTACGAAGATGCTTCCGCGATCTTGTGTTCCATACAGTGCGTATGAAGTAACTGCGCCCATACGATCTGAAACAAGTGAACCTGTTCCACGTGTACGGATATCGCCATGCCATGCTTCATAGCCATCGAATACGTGGTGAAGCAAACCTGTTCCGCGAGTTTCTGTAAGAAACTCAGTACGGAAACCAATAAGACCACGTGATGGAACGCGGTAATCAAGGCGAATCCAGCCAGTGCCATGGTTAACCATTTGCTCCATACGGCCCTTGCGTAGTGCCATAAGTTGTGTGAGTACACCCAAATATTCTTCAGGTGCATCAATTGTTAGACGCTCCATTGGTTCATGAGTTTTTCCATCAACAATTTTGATAACTACTTGTGGCTTACCGACTGTTAGTTCGAAACCTTCGCGCTTCATGATTTCAACAAGAACAGCGAGCTGAAGTTCTCCGCGACCTTGAACTTCCCATGTATCTGGGCGATCAGTGTTGAGAACACGCAATGAAACGTTACCGACTAACTCTGCATCAAGGCGGCCCTTTACTTGGCGCGCAGTGAGCTTTGTTCCACTCTTTCCTGCAAGTGGTGATGTATTGATACCAATTGTCATAGAAATTGATGGTTCATCGACAATGATGAGTGGCAGAGCAATTGGATTATCGTTATCGGCAAGTGTTTCACCCAATGTAATTGTTTCAATGCCTGCAACAGCGATGATGTCGCCAGGGTGGGCTTCAAGTGCAGGTACGCGCTCAAGTGCTTCAGTAATCAAAAGTTCTGACACTTTTACTCGCTCTGTTGTTCCATCAGTTTTGATCCATGTGACTTGCTGACCCTTTTTGATAACACCTTCGCGAACGCGACATAGTGCTAGGCGACCAAGGAATGGTGATGAGTCCAAGTTAGTAACGTGTGCTTGCAATGGTGCACCTTCGTGATATTCAGGTGCTGGAATTGCAGAGAAAATGGTGTCGAATAAAACATCGAGGTTCTCTTCCTCTGGCATTCCACCATCGGCTGGGCGTGTCAGTGATGCGCGACCTGCTTTAGCGGATGCGTACACAACTGGAAATTCAATCTGTTCTTCATTTGCATCAAGGTCGAGGAAGAGTTCGTATGCTTCATCGACAACTTCTGCAATACGTGAATCGGGACGATCAACCTTATTGATAAGCAAAATAACTGGAAGATTCTTCTCAAGTGCTTTACGCAATACGAAACGTGTTTGTGGAAGTGGACCTTCAGATGCATCAACGAGCAAAATAACGCCATCAACCATTTCAAGTCCGCGCTCTACTTCGCCGCCGAAATCTGCGTGGCCCGGTGTATCAATAATGTTGACGATATTGTTTCCGCGCTTTACAGCGGTGTTCTTCGCCAAAATTGTGATTCCCTTTTCGCGTTCTAGATCCATTGAATCCATCATGCGATCCTGGCCTTCGTCTTGCTTCTTATACGCAGCAAAAGCTCCTGATTGCCACAGCATCGCATCGACAAGTGTTGTCTTGCCGTGGTCAACGTGAGCGATGATTGCAACGTTACGCAAATCATCGCGCTTCTTTACTGGTAATCCTTTTAGGTGCTCTTGTTTTTTAGACATTGAATCGAAACTCCACTACATCTCCGTCGGCCATTACATATTCCTTGCCTTCCATGCGCACTTTACCTTTAGCTTTTGCTTCAGTCATTGAGCCCGCGGCAACTAGATCTTCAAAGGAGACTATTTCTGCTTTGATAAATCCTTTTTGGAAATCTGTATGAATAACACCAGCGGCCATGGGTGCGGTGTCACCTTTGTGAATCGTCCAAGCACGTGTTTCTTTAGGACCTGCAGTTAGATATGTCTGCAGTCCTAAAGTTCTAAAGCCAACATGTGCCAAAGTTGCAAGACCTGGTTCTTCCAAACCAATTGATTGCAACAATTCAAGTGCATCTTCATCGCTGAGTTCAACGAGTTCGGATTCTGTTTTTGCATCGAGGAAAATAGCCTCGGCCGGTGCTACGAGTGCGGCTAATTTTGCACGCAATTCATTATCGGCTAGTTCTGCGGCATCGACATTGAATACATAAATAAATGGTTTTGCTGTTAGTAATTGAAGTTCGCTCAAATCTACTAAATCAATCTTTGATGTCGATAGCGGATTTCCGCTTTGCAAGTGGGCCTCTGCCGCTTTCATCGCATCCAAAATTGGTTGGCGATCTTTGCTAATGCGCGCCTCTTTTTCTATGCGAGGTAGCGCCTTCTCTAAAGTCTGAAGGTCTGCGAGCGCTAATTCCGTATTAATAGTTTCCATATCGCTAGCCGGATCAATACGACCATCAACATGGACAACATCGTTATCGGTAAAGACTCGAATTACCTGACAGATTGCATCAGTCTCGCGAATATTTGCTAAGAATTTATTACCTAGACCAGCGCCCTCAGATGCGCCTTTGACAATTCCGGCAATATCTACAAAAGAGACAACGGCTGGGAGAAGTTTTTCAGAGCTAAAGATTGTCGCCAGTGTGGCCAAGCGCTCATCTGGTACCCCAACAACGCCAACATTGGGTTCAATCGTTGCAAAGGGGTAGTTGGCAGCCAAGACATTGTTCTTGGTAAGAGCATTAAAAAGGGTCGACTTTCCGACATTCGGTAATCCGACAATTCCAATTGAGAGGCTCACAAGGGGTAGAGCCTACGCGTGATTGTCAGTGGTTCCTGCCACGATAGCGCTATGTCCGCGCAGGGAGTGACCCTTCTAACCCTAGTAATAGGTATATCTATCGGGATTCTCATTGGAATCCTGATTTCACGTCTTCGCAATCAGCGCGATGGAGCGGCTAATGCAATGGCCCAAGGCGAGATTGCATCTCTTTCTAAACAATTAGAAGAACTTCGCAAACGCGAGAATGAATCAGTGCGCTTTGATGAAGCGCTCAATGATGTCAAAGCGCGCATGGCAACACTGACAACGCAGACACAAGATGCCGAAGTAAAACGCGCTGCATCAGATTCGGCGATCAAAACTCAGATTGAATCGATGCGTACTGGTAATGAATCACTTGTAAATATTGCAACAAAGTTAGAAGGTGCTCTCTCTAATTCGCAATCACGCGGAAAGTACGGAGAAGCCCATCTTGAAATGATTTTAGAGAGCGCTGGAATGATTGAGGGCGTTCACTTTGAACGTCAAGATACTTCTCGCTCCCAGAGTGGCGATGGACTTCGCCCCGACATTACTATTTCAATACCTGGTGGTTCACGAATATTTATCGATTCTAAATTTCCATTCCAACGCTTTCTCGAAGCAATCGATGAGAAAGATGAAGAGAAGCGCGCAGCCCTGATGGCGCTACATGCAAAAGATTTACTCAAGCATGTCGATGATCTCTATAAGAAGGAATACCAAGGTGTTTCAAACTCTCCTGACTTTGTAGTGCTCTTTGCTCCTTTTGAGTCAATACTTTCAGAAGCTCTTCGCGCAGATCCACAATTTCTCAATAAGACATTTGACAAGAATGTAACAATTGCAACGCCTACAACAATGTTGGCACTTTTGCGCACTGTCTTCTACTCATTTGGTCGCCATGATCTTGCAAAAAATGCTGAGGATATTAGAGGGATGGCAACCGAATTTCTCAAGCGAATCGGCATACTTCACACAAAACTGACGACTCTTGGAGATCGCATCAAAAGTACTGAGCGCGCATATAACGATGTACTTGCAACCGCTGATACGAATGTGTGGGTTCCGGCGCGAAAGATGAAAGATCTTGGCGTCTCCAGTGGAAATAACGCTCTTGCTCCCATTGCTAATATTGATGATGAGGTGCGCGCAATCAAGGGTTCCAATCTTGAGATTGATTACATCGATGCTGAAGAAATTGAAGAGGATGAAAAGCAATGAGTACAACATCTACAACTAAGCCACTCATTCAAGGCCCAGGCCTCAAAGCCCCTGGCATTGTTGTCATGCAATTTTTATGTATCGCACTCTTTACTCTCATTGAATTAGTTTTTAGAAGTGGTGTTGGAATTATTACTGGAATTGCTATCTGTGCATCACTCTATGGCGGACTTCGTTTTGGCAGAAAAGGCACTACATATGTCAGCGTTGTCACCCCTCCTATTGCCTTTGCACTCTCGCTCTTACTCCTGACAATTCTCTTTGATGGCTTTCGTCCCTCACGAGTTGGTATCGATGTTATTGCTGGCCTTGCAAGCCAGGCTCCATTTCTCATCATTAGTGCGCTCTATGGATGGTTTGTATATTTTAACGAGAAGGCAAAAGCTCGCCCTTCACGCAAAAAATCTTCATAACCTTTAGAGTAGGGGCGTGCTAACGCCTGAGATCAAACGCGCTAGAAATGCAATTCTTATTGGTTATATTTCAAATGGAATTGCACTCGGCTCATTTATTGCTCGTATCCCTGATTTTAAAAGAACTCTTGGTGTTACCGACGGCGGTTTAGGTGCAGCACTTATCTTTGGTTCAATCGGTGTTGTTCTATCTCTTGGACCAGCGGGTAGGTACTCCGCAAAATATGGAAGCAAGCCACTCATTGTTGGTTCTGCTATTGGGGTTGGAATTACCATTCCAGGCCTTGGACTTCTCTTCAATGTTTACACACTTGCAATCGCTCTATTTTTATGGGGAATCACATTAGGTGTTCAAGATATTTCTTTATCTGCGCATGGTGTTGCACTTGAACAACAATCTGGAAAAAAGATGCTTAGCACTATGCACGCTATGTATTCACTCGGTTCAATTATTGGCGTCTCTACAGGTGGTGTCATTGCACAACTAGAAATCACTCCCCTTGCGCATTTATCAGTAATCGGTGTTCTGCTTGTACTCAGCGCTTTTCTTATCAATCCACTTCTATTACCTGCGAGCATGGATCAACATAATCCTGAAGGACATAAGCGAAATCGCAAGCGTCCAAAGATTTTTTGGATACTTGGACTACTTGGAATATGCGCAGCAATTGCTGAAGGTGTCGCAAGTGATTGGGGCGGCGTGCTTGCCCGAGACACATTTGGTGCATCCCCATTTGTTTCGGCAATGCCTTACGCACTCTTTTCAGCGCTAATGGTTATTGGCCGTCTATCGGGTGACAAACTTTCGCGTCGATTTGGAACATCGCGCTTACTCACTGCTGGTGGCCTTATCGCAGGAATTGGATTATCGGCTGGAATGTTGATGAATAATATTCAAGGAGTCTTCCTTGGTTGGTTCTTCTTAGGCGTTGGAGTCAGTGCAGTAATTCCGCTACTCATGAGCGCAGCCGGTGAGATTGCATCAAAGGATTATCCCGAAACAATTGCACCCTCTGAGGCTGTTGCAATGATTGCTGGAATTTCCTACTTTGCATTTATCGCAGCGCCACCATTGATTGGATTCTTATCTGATCAAATTACTCTACGTTTAGCGCTCTTTGTACCTGCTGGCTTAGCGCTAATGATGGCTTATGGCGCGCGTTACGCCCGAAGCAGCGATCACTAAATTATTTAGCTCCTGCCGCTTTCATATCTTTGCGAAGTTCAGGTGGCAATGAGAAAAGAAGTGATTCCTCCATTGCAGTAATTGTTTGAACATCACCAAATCCACGCTCTGCAAGCCATACGAGTAAATCATCGACAAGAATTTCAGGAACAGAGGCACCACTTGTTACACCAATTGTTTCAACGCCTACTAGCCATTCTTCTTTTGCCTCTGCTGCAAAGTCGAGCAAATATGCCTGTGGTGTTCCATACTCTTTAGCAACTTCAACTAATCGAACAGAGTTTGATGAATTTGTGGAGCCAACAACCAATACGAGATCTGCTTGAGGAGCAATTGCTTTGATTGCCTCTTGACGGTTCTGTGTTGCATAACAGATATCATCACTGGGTGGATCTTGAATCTGCGGAAAACGCTCTTTGAGAATTGCAACAGCATCAAGGGTCTCATCGACACTCAAAGTAGTTTGAGATAACCAGATAAGTTTCTTACCGGGTGTTGGTACTACATTGCGCGCACCGTCGAGTCCATCGACTACTCGAACTTGTCCAACAGCCTCTCCTGCAGTGCCCTCAACTTCTTCGTGGCCATGATGACCAATCAATAAAATTTCAGCATCTTCTGCAGCGAATCTCTTTACTTCATTATGAACTTTTGTAACCAGTGGACAGGTTGCATCGATTGTTTTTAGATTACGAGCCGCTGCCTCTTCGTGAACAATGGGTGCAACTCCGTGAGCAGAAAAAACTACAGTCTTACCCTCTGGAACTTCATCAGTCTCATCGACAAAGATTGCTCCGCGTGCTTCTAGCGTTGCTACAACATGTTTGTTATGAACAATTTGCTTACGGACATAGACCGGTGCGCCATAGAGAGCCAATGCTTTTTCCACCGTGATAACAGCGCGGTCAACGCCAGCGCAATATCCGCGAGGCGCAGCAAGGAGAACTCTCTTAGCCATGGGGTGAGTCTATTAGGCTCATCTCATGTTCGAAACTTCAAGTGATGCTCCCGCCCCTGTGCGCGTGGTCACTGAAGCGATTAAGGATTATGTAGATCGCTTAGGTCCAATTTGGGTAGAGGGCGAAATTTCTGAACTCAACGAACGCAGTGGCACAATGGCATTTATTCGCCTTCGCGATACCAGTGTTGATATGTCTTTATCTGTTATGTGTCATAAATCTGTATTGGCATCAGTACAACCACTTCCACAAAATGCCCGAGTAGTTCTATTTGCAAAAGCATCTTGGTATACAAAAAATGGTTCACTTACTTTATCCGCGCGCGAGATTCGCCAAGTCGGCGTTGGTGAACTACTTGCCCGGCTCGAACAACTCAAGAGCGTGCTCGCCGCTGAAGGACTCTTTGATTCTGATCGCAAAGTCGCACTCCCGCTGCTACCACGCAAGGTCGGACTCATTTGCGGACGCAATACCGATGCAATGAAAGATGTAGTTGAAAATGCTAAGCGTCGTTGGCCGATGGTCGAATTTGAAATACGTGAAGTCACTGTTCAGGGCGCTGCCGCTGTCTCCGAAGTTTCCCAAGCACTGCGTGAATTAGAGGCTGATAAAGATGTCGATGTCATCATCATTACACGCGGTGGTGGCTCCTTTGAAGATCTACTTCCCTTTAGCGATGAGGGTTTAGTTCGATTAGCGGCATCGTGCGAGACTCCGATTGTTAGCGCAATAGGCCATGAAAAAGATGCGCCACTTCTAGATCTCGTTGCAGATTTTCGTGCATCAACACCAACGGATGCGGCCAAGCATGTAGTACCTGATTTAGCTGAAGAACTCGCACTGATTGAACAATTACGAAATAGAACTCGTCGTCGAATCATGACGATGGTTGAACTTGAAAGTACGCGCATTAAAAATCTTCATGAACGACCTGTTATGAAAGATCCATCATTGCTCGTTACTTCACGTGCAGAAATTATTACTGCCCTACGTGATCGCTCTGGGCGCAGTTTCAAAGAGAGTTTAAAATTGGCAAAAGAGGAGCTCAAGCAGATTCGCGCACGCGTTCGCTCGCTCTCACCACAAGCAACTCTGGATCGCGGATATTCAGTCGTGCAATTGGCCTCGGGCGAAATTGTGCGAGATCCAAAGAAACTCACAGAGGGTGAACTCTTGCGAATTCGTTTAGCAATGGGTGAGACTGAAGCCACAGCAACTGGAGCGCACTAAAGGAGTAGATTTAGCACATGAGCGCAGAGAAAAAACTGTCATATGAAGCGGCCCGAGATGAATTGGCCGAAGTAGTTGAAGCACTCGAATCGGGAAGTGAGACTCTAGAAGAGTCACTCAAACTCTGGGAGCGCGGTGAAGAACTAGCAAAAATTTGTCAGGAATGGCTCGATGGTGCACGCAAGAAACTCGATGCAGTAAAGCCAGCAAAGTAAAGCGCTCATGTCGCCAACATTTTCTTACTCAGATCTTCTACCGATAGGCGCCGATACAACTAAGTATCGAAAGATCGGCAATGAGGGTGTTAGCACAATCAAACTCGGTGATAAAGAGTTTTTACAGATAGAACCGATTGCACTTGAAAAGCTTACTGAGACTGCAATTCATGATATTTCACATTACTTACGCCCAGCGCATCTTCAACAATTGGCAAATATCATTAGTGATCCAGAGGCATCGCCTAACGATCGCTTTGTAGCAATTGACCTTCTCAAGAATGCAAATATCTCTGCTGGAGGAATTTTGCCAATGTGCCAAGACACAGGAACTGCAATTGTCATGGGCAAGAAAGGTCAATATGTACTGACCACCGGAAAAGATGAAATCGCAATCTCCCAAGGTATTTATGACGCTTTCACAAAACTCAATCTTCGCTATTCACAAATGGCGCCAATCACCACTTGGGAAGAGAAGAACACAGGCAATAACTTGCCTGCCCAGGTAGAAATTTACGCCGATTCAGATCACGCCGATGAATATAACTTTCTATTTATTGCTAAAGGTGGCGGTAGCGCAAATAAGTCATTTTTATACCAAGAGACAAAAGCGGTGCTTAATCCAACATCATTGATGAAATGGCTTGATGAAAAGTTGCGCTCAATTGGTACAGCGGCTTGTCCTCCCTACCACTTAGCAATTGTTATCGGTGGCACTAGTGCTGAGCACACAGTAAAGACTTCAAAATTGGCATCGACAAAATATTTAGACTCACTTCCAACATCGGGTGATGCGGCAACTGGCCATGGTTTTCGCGATATTGAACTTGAGGAAAAAGTCCTAGAACTCACGCGCACACTAGGTATTGGCGCACAATTTGGTGGAAAGTATTTCTGTCACGATGTTCGAGTAGTCAGACTTCCTCGCCACGGCGCATCTCTTCCTATTGCCATTGCAGTCTCATGTTCGGCAGATCGCCAGGCAAAGGCAAAGATTACTAAAGAGGGCATATTCATTGAAGAATTAGAGCGCGATCCAGCTCACTTCTTACCCGATACAACTGAGCAACATTTAGGTGATTCTGTAGAAGTTGTAAAGATTGATCTCAATGAATCAATGGAAAAAATTCGCGCCGAGCTTTCAAAGCATCCAATCAAAACTCGTCTCTCACTTACCGGCACCATCGTTGTCGCGCGAGATCTTGCTCATGCTCGAATCAAAGAGATGCTCGATGCTGGTAAGCCTATGCCTGAGTATTTGAAGAAATATGCCGTGTATTACGCAGGACCTGCAAAGACTCCTGCGGGCTATGCCTCTGGTTCATTTGGTCCAACAACGGCTGGTCGTATGGATTCATATGTAGAACAATTTCAAAGTGCAGGTGGCTCATTTGTCATGCTCGCAAAAGGAAATCGTTCAAAGGCTGTAACCGATGCGTGCAAGGCACATGGAGGTTTTTATCTGGGTTCTATCGGTGGGCCAGCTGCCCGCCTTGCACAAGATTGCATCAAGAAAGTTGAAGTCTTAGATTTCGAAGATTTAGGAATGGAGGCAATCTGGAAAATTGATGTTGTAGATTTTCCAGCATTTATTGTTGTCGACGATAAAGGAAATGATTTCTTTGCCGAGACTTCCACAATGATCTCTATTGGAAATAAGCCGGAAGTTTAAGCTTTAGTAATAACGGCTGCGCTTGAATTTTGCCCATGCTTTACATGGTGTGTCATAGCGAATATCGATATAGCGAAGTCCCCATCGAATCTGTGTAACAGGGTTGGTGCGCCAATCACTGGCAATAACTTCCATCCTGATCGCTGGTAGCGCTTGAGGAATTCCGTGGGCACCGGAGCGATAATTGTGAGCCTTGTAATTCCAGTGGCTCTCCTTCGTCCAAAGACGATTGAGGCAGGAATATTCTTTTTCCTCATAGCCATATTCATCGATAAGAATTGCCTTGGCAACTTTTTTGGCACCCCATGGAGTTCTAGCCAATTCAACTTGTCTGCTCATAGTTGAGACAAGTGCTAACTCGCTAGAAAAGAGTGACTTCTTGGACGATGCCTTCAAACTAAATCCGCCATAGACCGCATCGGTGCTCTCGGGTCTAATCGCTAGTGCGCGCTCTTCAAGTTGGTCGGGCAGGGCTAGGTGTGTGGTCATTGGGAACTCAAGGCCGTAAGCACTTGGTTGAGCCGCTGCCAAGAAAAGCATGGAGGCGATAACGATCCATGGTGCGGTGTACTTGTAGCTAATCTTCTTCATGGCCTCCTCCTTTCCTCTCACCCACGTCATTTCCCCATTGCGCCATCGCCTCTTTTCCGGGTGGATAGAGGCGCAGAGCACGGGGGAAGGTCTTTAGAGTGGCAAAAGGGGGGCTCTCGGGCAAATCTAAATAGGCGCGAGTCACTTTTTTTATAGATTGAGAGCACCTGTGGATAGGTAAAAGTGCAGGTCAGCTCTTATGAAATGGAAAATGTCCGATTTGTCGCTGTGACATTTCTCTTCGGGCTAAACGGGGCTTGGCCCCTCCAACAATTCGGTGACAAGGGCGGCGATCGGCGATCGCTCACTTCGGGTCAAGGTGATGTGGGCAAAGAGTGGGTGGCCTTTGAGGGTTTCGACAACGGCGACCACGCCATCGTGTCGGCCGACTCGCAAGTTATCGCGTTGGGCAACATCGTGGGTCATGATGACGCGAGAGCCTTGGCCAATTCTGGAAAGAACGGTGAGCAAGACGCCGCGTTCTAGCGATTGTGCCTCATCAACAATGACATAAGAGTCATGAAGTGAGCGACCACGGATATGAGTTAGGGGCAGAACTTCAATAAGTCCGCGGTCAATGATTTCATCGATGACCGCTTGGCTAACGAGGGCGCCCAATGTGTCAAAGACTGCCTGTGCCCATGGCGACATTTTTTCGCCTTCACTACCTGGCAGGTATCCAAGTTCTTGCCCACCCACTGGATAGAGAGGACGGAAGATCACAACTTTTTTATGGAGACGTTTTTCCATCACTGCTTCGAGTCCGGCACAGAGAGCAAGTGCGCTCTTACCTGTTCCGGCTCGGCCACCCAGTGAGACGATGCCAATGTCGTTATCGAGTAAAAGGTCGAGTGCAATTCTCTGTTCGGCGCTTCTGCCATGAAGGCCAAAAGCGCTGCGATCTCCGCGCACTAATTGCAATTGTTTATCGGGAGTAACGCGGGCCAAGGCACTTCCACGTTCTGAGTGAAGAACAACTCCAGTGTGAACAGGTTGCTCATGTGCACATTCATGATCGGCGCGATCACTTGAGTAGAGATCATCAATAGTTCCAGAGCCAACATTTACTTCGACGATACCTGTCCACCCACTATTGGAGACAAGTTCGGCCAAGTACTCCTGTGCCTCAACACCAACAGATGAGGCTTTGACTCGAAGTGGCAAATCTTTAGTTACCAGAACAACATTTTTACCATCGCCCATCAAATTTTTTGCGATAGCTAAAATACGTGAATCATTTGTACCATCGCGCAAGAAGCCATGGGGCAGAGTGCTCAAATCTGTGTGGTTGAGCTCTACTGAAAGTGTGCCACCTTCATCGGTAACAACTAATGGCTGATCAAGGCGGCCATGTGTAATTCGTAGATCATCGAGTGCTCGAAGGGCGGCGCGGGCAAAATAGCCAAGTTCTGGGTGATCGCGTTTAGTCTCTAATTCACCGATAACGGCGATTGGAATGATGACTTCATGCTCTGCAAATTTGTAGAGCGCGCCTGGATCTGCGAGCAGAACGCTCGTGTCGAGAACAAAAGTCTTCCTATTTGAGTGAGCGTGAGAAGCCAAAGGCCTTTTCTCTCATTCCTCGACTATCCATAATCAGATAGCGAATGTAATTGTTCTCGTCGGGAGGTGCTTCTGATAGGAAAAAGGTAGAACTACTAGGGCTGACACCCAACACGACACGCAGATTCAAAAAAGAAATTCTAAGTAAACTCTTTAGTTTCCCATTCGTCTCTGTCGCAAAGAATATGCACGTAGGGCACGCAAAAAATCAACTCTTCTAAAGTCTGGCCAGTATGCCTCGCAGAAATAGAACTCTGATAAAGCGCTCTGCCACAATAAGAATCCACCAAGGCGTTGCTCCCCCGATGTGCGGATAAGGAGTTCGGGATCTGGCTGGCCGGCGGTGTAGAGAAATTTAGAAATCTCCTCCGTCGATAGTTTTTCTTGTGCCTGACTAATGGATCGACCTTGTGATTGCTCATCGGCTAAATAACTCTTGACCGCATCCACAATTTCTCGCCTGCCCCCATAACCAATTGCAACATTGACCTCAACTCCATCATTTCGAACCGGCTTGAGTTCTTGAAGTTTTGTAGATAACCATTCGGGTAATAAATCTAGGGCGCCCACTGCCTTGATATTCCAGCGTCCTGTGGCTGCTAATTCATCTACCGTCTGGCCAATAATTTCAAGGAGTGCATTGAGCTCTTCTGGAGAGCGCTTGAAATTATCTGTGGAGAGAAGCCACAAGGTAACTACGCGGACTTCGGCCTCATCACACCATCCAAGAAATTCAATAATCTTATTTGCGCCAGCTTTGTGACCGCGAGCGCTATTGCGAATTCCGATATCAGTTGGATCATCTTCAATCCGATTGGCTTTAGCCCAGCGCCTATTACCATCGAGGATTACACCAACGTGATGTGGGGTCTTTGTGAAATCAAGATCTCGAACTATGCGCCATTCATAAAATGGATAGAAGAGTGATTTTATAAATTTACGAATATGTACGAACAACGCGGCGCTCCGCAACAATAGATGCAACGGGCAATGTTCCAGCCAAAATAAGACCAAGCATCTTCATCAATGGCCACTTGGCTTTGACGGCAAATTGGATAGCTGTGAGCACATAAACGAGGTAGAGATACCCGTGAGCCATAGGAATCCACATGACATTGGAGAGTAAATCTGGATTATCAAAAAGGCACTTCACTGGCAGATAAAGAAACCAAAGGAGTAGGGACATCACTCCGGCAATGAGTGCCATGACGCGAAAGCGCAGAATTTCGTTCTTCATGCTCTAACTCTACGTTGATATAGCGGAAGGTAAAGCACCACCCCTGCCATGAGCCACCAAATCACCACATACGAAAGATGTTGCCAATATAAACCTGGGATGCGCGCATTGATGGTGGGGGTAAATGGTATCCGTTGCCTATCTACTTGAGATGAGTTAGCTATTTCATCTAGGGCATTGATAAATCCATCGTAGAGATTCAAATCAGTTGTAGAAACTAGAACCGAACTATCTAATCGAGAGATAACCCCCGGGGCATTGATGGCGCGATCATCGTATTGGGCAGGGGTCAAAATCCCACTGACGCTAACTTTAGTTGACATTGCGATTTCAGGATTCTTCAAACGATCTGACCAAAGACCGCGTAAAACCAATATTGCATCTGTTGGATTTATTTGAAGTAGCGCACCCTCCCAATCTGAAATGCTTCCATTGGAATCTCTTTGATTGGGTACTTTGTAATTAGCCACATAATTTCCTATTGCTATCACATTTGTATTTAGCCCTTTTTCTCCTAAGGATTCCAGAGGCTTTGCAACAGTTGCTAAAGCAACAGGTGCTACCAACTCTGGCTTACTTACAGTGAGTGAACTCTTGAGATCGCGCGCTCTATCTAATTGCCATAAACCAAGGCTTATAAATATTGTTACAAGTGAAAGTACTGCAACAGTCTGAGCTAATAATTTGAAGAAACGATTAGTCGTTAGATTCATTCTCGCGCTCAGTCATACGGTTATAGCGCTTATAGAAACTACGAAGCAGGAATACAACAGCAATACACAATATGGCTACGGTGAGTGATCCAGCTGAGCCCATATCGACATCTTTTTGCATGACATAATCATGCCATGCAATCCGAGGCGCCGTTTTCCTACAACGATCGCTATGGGGTGCGCCCGCCTAGTAAATGGCAGATTCCAGCAATTCTTTGTGCACTCCTTGGTATTTCCTGGTTGGTGTGGGCGGGACTACATCATTCCAATCCGCCCTATCGAACTACATTGATTTCATTTTCAGTTACTAATGAAAAAGAGATATCGATTAGATATTCACTAGAGCGTCGCTCAATAAATACTTCGTATACCTGCACATTAGTTGCTCGAGATATCGATAAGAATGTCATTGGCCAAATTGATGAAGTAATACCTGCAGGAAACTCTAAGAAAGAGCTCATCACACCCATTCCTACGCGTGGTCCAGCGGTAAATGCAGATGTAGTCCGATGTCGCGAAAGTGACTAATCAGGTACCTTTATCCCTTATGAGTTCACAGACATGGCTAACACAAGAAGCTGCTGATCGTTTACGCAGCGAGCTCGATCATTTAACAAATGAGGCGAGAGTCGATGTCGTGCGCAAAATTGAAGCAGCACGCGCCGAAGGTGATCTAAAAGAAAATGGCGGCTATCACGCAGCGCGCGAAGAGCAAGGCAAGATGGAAGCGCGAATAAAGCAACTCATTCATATGCTCGATAACGCACACATCGGTACTCCACCAGCTAGTGCCGACGGTTTGGTGGGTGCGGGCATGATTGTTACGGCAGATATTGCAGGAGATGAATCTAAATTCTTACTTGGTTCGCGCGAAATTTCTAGCGGCGACCTCGATGTTTACAGTGAAAAGTCTCCACTAGGAGCCGCTGTCCTGGGTGCAAAGATTGGCGATACCGTTTCATTCAAAGCACCTAGTGGTAAAGAAATTACCGTTCTTATCAAATCAGTGGAGAATTACTAGTACTACTTACTTGAATTTTTATACTTTCGAACGCTTAGCGGTACAAATATCGCCATAATGACAACCATATAAATCAATGACATGACAAGTGGGTGCTCACTGGGAAATGATCCAGCAGTTGCGCCAAATTGATTTTCTAATCCAAAGAGCTGGCGACATGCGGCCACCATTGTTGATACAGGATTCCATTCGGCGACATATTGCAATGGTCGCGGCATACCAGTTGTTGGTGCGAATGCATTAGAGAGAAAAGTCATTGGAAATGTGATTATGAAACTTACATTTTGGACAACTCGTGCATCTCGTGCTGAGAGCCCGACAAAGATACCTGTCCATGAAAGCGCGTACCCAAAGAGAAGTAAGAATAGAAATCCGAGCATGACTTGTGGCAGACCAGATGTTGGACGCCAGCCCACTACAAATCCCGCAATACCCATCACGGCTAAGACAAGAATATTGAGCAATGAATCCCCAAGGGTTCTACCAACGACGAGGGCAGAGCGAGAGATCGGAAGTGATCTAAAGCGATCAATCAAACCCTTACCCATATCTTCTGCAAGACCTGATGCAGTCGCAGCTAATGTAAATGCAACTGTTTGCACAAAGATGCCAGGCATCAAGAGTTGTACATAACCACCAGGTTGGTCAGTAGATATTGAGCCCCCGAAGACATATCTAAAGAGAAGTACAAACATCACAGGCTGAATAGTTGAAAAAATAAGTACTTCTGGAACTCGAGCCAATTGGAGTAGCTGGCGTTTAGTAATAACTAGCGCATCAGAGATCGCATTTTTCATTACTTTCTACCTTTCTTCTTTTTATCAACTGGGGCAGCAACAATTTCTTCTGCAACGTGGCCGGTCAGTGACATAAACACATCGTCGAGTGAAGGGCGCTTCAGGCCCACATCTAATGGGTGAATGCCGGCAGCATCTAGCGCTCTTAGGACTTCAATGAGCGCTGTTGCGCCAGTAGAGACAGGTGCACTTATCTGGCGAAGCGCTTCATCGAGTGAGACTTTATCTCCACTTACCTTTGCGACAATTTCCATTGTTGTCTTGATATGCGCACTTTCCACTACTACTTCTAAGCGCTCTCCACCCACTTGCTTCTTGAGTACATCAGATGTTCCTCGAGCAATAACTTTTCCATGATCAATTACTGCAATCTCATCGGCTAATTGGTCTGCCTCTTCGAGATATTGAGTTGTGAGCAAGAGAGTTACTCCATCTTTTACTAACTCCTCAATTACTCCCCACATCTCTTGACGACCGCGTGGATCAAGCCCAGTTGTTGGCTCATCTAAGAAAAGAACTTTTGGTCTAACAATGAGGGATGCTGCTAAATCTAAACGTCTGCGCATTCCACCTGAATATGTCTTGATGGGACGACGCGCGCTATCGGTGAGTGAGAATCTTTCGAGTAATTCATTTGCACGATTGATTGATGCTTGTTTTCCAAGGTGATACAAGCGACCAAACATCACTAAGTTATCCCAGCCTGTCAGAGTTTCATCAACAGCTGCATATTGACCAGATAAACCAATGATTTCGCGAACTTTCTCGGGACTCTTTATTACATCAATTCCACCCACTGTTGCATGACCAGAATCTGGTGCAAGAAGTGTTGCAAGAATTCTTACTGTTGTCGTCTTACCGGCGCCATTAGGGCCTAAAACACTTAGAACCGTGCCCTCTTCAACATCGAGAGATAAATCGTCTAGGGCTCTCACCTCGCCATTGCGATAGGTTTTGATGAGATGTTGCGCAACCACTGATTTCACAGAGTAAACTTACATCTATTGCATAATCTTCGCGAATATTTCGCGAGCCCATTTTTGAAAGGCCACCATGTCGAATTCTGCCCCCGTTAAGGAACACGGCAATACTCGAGACTCTTCCGTCTGCAATCCAAACTACTACCCTAGAGGCTTTCGTGAATTCTTTTCGCATAGTTTTCTATGCAGCCGCTCGTGAGGAAGCATCTGGCGAGGCCATTGGTTGATTAAATCTAAGTTCACCTCACCATTTGCGCTATTTCCCTCTGAAGTAAAGATATTAATCTTTGCATCATTCTTTGTTGCACTAGGTTTTGGAATTGTTCTGCCCGCCATTCCAGTCTTTGCGCGCTCCTTTGGTGTCAATAATGCCGCTGTTGGATTGATCATCTCCGCATTTGCGGTTGCACGCTTTTCTTCTGGGCTCATCTCAGGCAAATTAGTAGATCACTTTGGTGAGCGCGCAATTTTCTCAAGTGGGGTTGCCATGGTTGCACTCTTTACATTGCTCGTTGGATTATCAAATAGCTACCAGCAACTACTAATTTTTCGCTCTGCTGGTGGCCTTGGTTCTTCAATGTTCTCTGTTGCTGCAGGCTCTGTCATTATGCGATCCGTTAGTGACGAGCATCGAGGGCGAGCGCAGTCTTTGTATAACGGCGCTTTCTTGGTTGGTGGAATCACCGGCCCTGCAATAGGTGGAATACTCAGCCTAATCTCACTTCGTGCTCCATTTTTTGCATATTCATTCACATTAGCAATCTCAGGTCTTATTGCATTCTTTTTCCTTACCGGTGCCAATCTTGGAAAAAGAACAAAGGATTCAGGTGCAGATGCTCATACAACAATTCGTCAAGCGCTAGCACTTCGACCATATCGATACGCGCTCATCATAGCTTTTCTATCAACCTGGGTTCTCTTTGGTCTTCGATCCTCCGTTTTGCCAATCTTTGTTATCGAAAACTTGAATTCAACTACCGCCGTTGTCGGTTATGGATTTACTCTTTCAGCTATTTTTCAAGGATTTCTACTACTTCGCGCTGGAAAGATTTCAGATATAAAGGGTCGACGATTTGCAGCACTTGTTGGCACATCTATCGTGGCACTTGGCGTCTTAGTTATGGTCTTCACTATTCATCCGTGGATGTATTTACTATCTATGGTAATCCTTGGAATCGGTGGAGCCTATCTTTCAACAGTTCCAGCAACTGTTGTTGGTGATGTTATTGGAGGCAAAGGCGGTCAAGTAATTGGCTTATTCCAAATGGCAGGTGATGCTGGAATGATGGTTGGCCCCATTGTTGTTGGCGCAATTTGCGATGCTTATTCTTATCGCACAGCATTTGCTGCAACAGGAATTATTTTTCTCATAGCAGTTGTACTCTCCTATAGATTGCCTGAAACAAGGAGTTCTTACCTTTCCAAATAAAAAAACCCGCCCCAGCCATTGGCTAGAGCGGGTTCTTATTGTGAAATTAGTCGTTGCTACGAAGAATAGATAGCAGACGTAGAACTTCTAGGTAGAGCCATACAACAGTGACCATGAGGCCAAATGAAGCTCTCCATGATTCTTGTTCTGGTGCTCCTGCGGCAATTCCCTTTTCGATTTGATCGAAATCAAGTACTAGGAAAAATGATGCAAGTCCAACTCCTGCGACAGCAATCAAGAGTCCTAATCCACCAGCTGGGAAGCCGGTAAAGATTGTTACAACTGAAAGGATTAGGTAACCAATGAGTGAACCGAGCATCACGCGTGTGAACTTAGGAGTTACACGAATTCGTCCGCTGCGATATGCAAAGAGCATTCCTGCAAATGCACATAGCGTTGCGATTACTGCTTGGCTAACAATTCCTGGATATGCATCGTTGTAAATATGACTCAAAGTACCGAGTGCAACACCTTGGAATGCAGCGTAGGCAATGATGAGTGCTGGGCGAACAGTTTTACTAAATGAGTTGACCATGGCGAGTACAAATCCGCCAAGCAGACCAACCATGAGTGCGCCGCCACCAAAATTGAGTGTCCATGCGCCAGCACCTGTTACAACAAGTACTGCAAATAAAATTCCAGTGCGAGTGACTACATCGTCAATAGTCATACGTCCCATACGCAGCGATGATGCTGCTGGGGCGTTATAGAGATCTTCTAACTGCGAAGAATCTGCTTGAGTTGTTGAGCTTGGATCAAAAGCGGCATATCCGCGCTTACCGTTTCCGAAAGCGCGTCCTAGGACCGGGTTCGAACTTTGCATTTCTCTCCTTTTATACCTCCGCTAGCACTTCTAGCGTTCGTAGTAAGAACAATACTAGGGCTCGAAATCTTCCCGCGCACGCCCTAGCGGCCCAGAATGGCCATTGCAGCGTTGTGCCCACCTATACCGCTGACGCCACCGCCTCGGAGCGCACCTGCACCACAGATAAAGATCTTGGCATCCCCCGTTTCAACCCCCCAGCGATTAGCCGAGGTGACCTGCGCATCATCGCTAAAAGGAAAGTGCAAGTCGGTATGGAAAATGTTTCCACCAGGAAGTGCAACATCTTTTTCTAAATCTTGTGGTGACTTCACTTCAACACAAAGTTCTCCATGAATATCAACTGCTAAACAATCCTCAATTGGATCAACCAAATACTCATTGAGTTGTTTCAATATTCGACGAAGCATCTCAGCCTTGACTCCCTCATTATCTTTTTCAAATAAATCTGCAGGAGTGTGGAGTGCAAAGAGTGTCAGGGTTTGATATCCCTGCTCCCGTAGAGATTCACCAAGAATGCTCTGATCGGTAAGCGTGTGGCAATACATCTCTGCTGGGATAACAGTTGGAATCTTGCCTGCTGCAGCTTCTTGATAAGCAGTCTCACATTGTGCGTAGCTCTCATCAATATGGAAAGTTCCCGCAAAGGCTGATACAGGATCTGCACCACTTTTTAGTCTTGGTAATTTCTTGAGCAGCATATTTACCTTCAGCTGTGAGCCCTTTACATTCTGTGGCGCTGGCCTTCCAAGAATCTTTGCAAGTACTTGAGGGGCACAATTTGCGGCAATAAATTCCGAATGGAAAACCTCTCCACTCTCAATCTGAATAGTTTTTCCTACCGAATCATCACCAATCTTTATAACCTTGGCATCAGTTCTAATCTCAACACCTAATTCGGTAGCACGCGTAGTTAGTTTCTTTACGAATGCCCCCATTCCACCCACTGGTACTTTCCACTCACCAGTACCGTTTCCGATGAGGTGATAGAGAAAACAAATATTTGCCATCATGTGATTGGATGGAGTAAAGGTTCCAATAAGTCCATCGGTAAGAACAACGCCCTGCACCAAATCATCGGCGAAAGTGCTCTCGATTACTTCACTCAAAGGTCTTTCCATAATTGCATCCCAAATATGAGATAAACCCTTATCTACTGCAATCTTCTTCATCTGCGCCTTAGTCAACAAAGGCTTGAGCATTGTTGGTGCCATCACTTGGGCAAGTTCGTAAAGCTGCGAATAAAAAGAATCCCAGGCCTTATATTCGGCATCATTTCCCGTAAGTGCGACAAATGAATATTTGGTATCTGTATCTAATTGGCGATTGACCATGAGTCCAACATCGAGGCCGTTACGTTTAGCTGGTGTAAAGGATGAAACCTTGCGACTTATTGTTTCGAAATCTATAGAGAGATCCTCAAGGATTTGATCAGGTAAAAGTGAGACTAAATATGAGTATCGAGAGATTCGCACATCCATGCCATCAAAGGCTTGAATACTTGCTGTTGCTCCACCAAGTTCGGCGTTGGCTTCGAGAATAATTACTTTCTTCTTTGCCATCGCTAAATAGCATGCAGCAACAAGACCGTTATGGCCACCGCCAATAATTACAACATCATATTTTTGACTCATGATTGAAATAGTCTACTTTGTAAATATAGGCACCTTGAGTAGGGGTCAAATCAACACTGGGAGGATTTTGACTCTTCTGCCACTGCTATTGGACTATGCAGGCCGTTTCCATCTATCACAAAGGATTTATAACTAATCCGTAGTACTTCCATTTTGCAATTACTATCAAATAAGATTGCAGCACTATGAAAGCCTTTGTTGTAACGGCGCCAAAAACCTTTGAATTACAAGATGTAGCGCCACCCATTGCTTCAGCGGGTGAAGTGATAGTTAGAGTAAATCGCGTCGGTATATGTGGAACTGATGTAGAAATCTTCAATGGTTCGATGCCTTACCTCCATGATGGTCAAGCAAAGTATCCGATGCGCCTTGGCCACGAATGGACTGGGGCAGTTATCAGTGTTGGCGCAGGGGTGGATGCCAAATTAATCGGACGTCGCTTTATTGGTGATGTCATGCTCGGTTGCGGTAAATGCAAACGTTGCACAACTGGACGCCAACATACTTGCGCTACCCGCTTTGAAGTTGGAATTCGAAATGGCTGGAGTGGTGCACTCGCCGAACAGTTAGCAATTCCTGCTCGCTTCTTACACGAGATCCCTGAATCTTTTGATGACACTATCGGTGCACTTGTTGAACCAGCAGCTAATGCTTGGCGAGTGGCTGATGCCGCTCAAGCGGGGCCGGGTAAGCAGATTTTAATTTGGGGCACTGGAACCATTGGCTTAATGTGTGCCCAATTTTGCAT
Organism: Bifidobacterium breve; assembly: GCA_945898065.1. Classification (GTDB taxonomy): domain Bacteria; phylum Actinomycetota; class Actinomycetes; order Nanopelagicales; family Nanopelagicaceae; genus Planktophila. Next base: position 20,524 of record CAMDHH010000003.1, on the reverse strand, counting down.
TGCAATGGGCGCTACCGTTCACATGGTTGGAAAAGATCCCGTGACAATCAAGTTGGCAATTGAAGTTGGCGCCAAATCTGCTGGTGAAAAGATGATCGAGGTCGATGGTGGCTATGACGTAGTCATTGATGCAACTTTTGATCGTGAAGTTCCAGCAAAGTTAGTCGATCTAGTCGAACCGGGTGGGCGAATTGTATTGATCGGTCTTGATAATAATTCTGCACTTATTGATTCCCGAAAATTGGTTTTCAAAGATATAACAACGATCGGAATTCTCTCTGGTTCACCTGGGTTGCCACACTCAATTGACTTTATTAAATCAGGTCGTGTCGATCCTCGAATCGTTGTTGGCGCAACCATCGGACTAGATGAAGTTGGGGATGTCTTCCTTGGCAAGCGACCTGCAGGCGCAGGAGTTGGTCCAAAGATTTTAGTTAATCCTTCTATTCTTTAATTAAAATCAACTAAGTCGGTGTTCAGTTGTGCCCCGAGTGGTAACCCAGACTGGGAGGTTTATTTCTTTTTATATCCAGTAGGACATTTAGGGCTAGCACCAGTGACCTTCTTGACGACTTTTCCCTTTACACAGGAGATAGTTTTCTTAGTGGCCAGCATGGGAGCCGAATCTGATTTCGCTGATGCGCTCGGTGCTGGTGCGGGTGTACTGCTAGCAACTCCAGTAACAACAATTCGTGGTGCACTGAAATGAAATCCTGAAGCACGGATCTTATATATTCCGTTTTGAATGGTTGAGCTAGTAGTTGCGACCTGCTTGCTTCCATCCGAATCGGTAATTGAGACTGCAATTTCTGGATATTTAGTCAAGGTATTTCCGGGAAACATACAGTCCAAATAATCCTTGTGGATATTAGCGGAAAAAAATCCAGTATTAAGAGTTCCGTCTGAAAAAAAGTGTGGCGCGTAAATGACAAAATTTAGGGAATTTGGAGAATCCATGGTGGGTTGCCCCGCTGCGATTCCATTACTTGATTCAAAGGTGTACCCGGCATACGCGCACCTTGCGTCATACATCGAACCATTTGGAATACTGCTTGCATGATCTATTAGAAAATAAAGTGTCGGATGTTCCGAATCCGATTTCATAGTAGATCCAGATTCGCCTAATTGCCCGTATTTGGTTGAATCCAAAAAACTAGTTGATAGAAAGGGGCTGCCAGTGAATGTGAATGTATTTCCACCTTGAATTGTTTTTTGAACCAAGTCCGCATTTCGACCATATGCAGCCGCATTTACTGGCTTCAACCAAGAAGTTCGAAAAATAACTTGGAACTTCAGTCCCGCTTCGACATCGAAGCGCTTCATATCATAAATGTAGAACCATAAACTTGGATAAAATTTATTGTATGCCGGGGACATGTATTTTTCAGAACTAAGTGTTGCCACAGTGGAGAAACTTCTGCTTGAACCAAGATTGTCTATGAAAGACCAGCCCGACATGGAATTCTCAATATCCTGTCCAAATTTATCTTGAGTGGATCCTGAAGCTTTTTTGACTAATTGGACTGGTGTGCTTTCCACTTTTGGATATGAATAAGTAAAACTCTCAATGCAGTCTATGTCAGACTTGTTGACACATGGGAGCAGCGTAAACTGCCCCGGAGTATCTATTTCAACTTTACTCGCGATAGCTTCGGTAATAGACGCGCACGTAAGGGTTGCACAAAGCAAGCTAATGAGTATTGCCTTCATGATTTCTATTCTGCTCCATATTCAGTCTAAAATATCTAAACAGTCCGTAATGCTGCCCTGCGTGGGGGTCGAACTCACACTCGGAGGTTTATTTCTTTTTATACCCAGTAGGACATGTTGGCTTCACTGCACTGACTTTCTTAATTGCTTTACCTTTCACACAGATAATCGTCATTTTTTTAGCTGGAGCCAACTTCTTAGCCTCAGCAGCCGGAACCACTTTGTTAGCCTCAGCGGGAGGTTTAAAGCTAATCGCCAACTGTGGCGTCGAATAGGTAAAGCCATAGGCGCGCAGATTGATCCAGTCATTTTTCGAATCATATTTAGCGGTGACTGTGGCCACTTTTTTGGTGCCATCTGGATAAGAAACTTCTACTTTGGCATAGCCGGCAGCAATAGCTGGATCGATTCCCCACCATTCGCGAGCGCGATTGCCCTTAACTTTTAACTCCATCCAACCTTGAATTTCGTTACCGAATTCATCAAAGTGAACATTGCCTACTTTCACAATGATCTGCTGGCTCTCGCGATCAAAGCGGAAATCACTCAGGCACCACCAACCATTAGTTCCGAGAACCACATCATCAGGGCGAGTTTCACCGGTTTTATTACCTGCATCGTAATAAATCATATTTACTGCGATATTTCTTTGGGTAGACCTGGCCTTAAGTAAGTTCTGTTCGCAGACTTGATCGCCAGTGTTTGCAGACGGGCTATTTTCAGGAAGTCCCTTTACCGTGATTATGTCGCCAGCAACACTCACCTCTGGATCGCGCACATTAGAAAGCACCCACTTGATTTTTTTTGCAAAGCCACTGCTTTTTAATTTAAACTCAAAATAATAGCCTTCAGGAAGAGAGCCTTGAGTTTGACTGAATGCGATGGTGTTGATCTGCAAACTACCATTCATAAGGTGAACATATGAATGGACTACATCCGTGCCATCGCTATTTGTTATTCCTGCTGGTAATTTCCAATGGGAGATGGAGACCACTTCATCTTTTACGTAAGCAGAGTTTTCAATAGGTTCGCCTTGAGGAGTATTTGAGATCAACCAATATTGCACAGCCTCACTAGGTTTGAAATCCTTCGGAACCTGATAAGTAAGGGCCCCTGCATCTGTTCCATCTGATTTATAAAGGTGAATCGCTGATATGCAATCGTTTGTAATCTGCCATTCATCGCGACAAGGCAGCCATTGACCATAACGGATATCGGTTAGACCAGTCTGTTTCCACCACTTTGGTTCTGGTGGCATTGGAAAAGGATCGGCGGCGCTGGCCGGCGCTATTGGAGAAATAGCTAATGCGGCAACAAGAATTAGACGGCTAAGAAGTTCCCTTTTTCCCATTGCTTTCATACCGAGATTCTCGGGGTTATTTATGCCGACGGCAACAGATATTCGCAAAGAATTCTGCGCGCAGACTCAAGGTATGAAGTCATGCCCCGAGTGGGGGTCCAACCCACACTGGGAGGATTTATTTCTTCTTATAACCAGCAGGGCATTTAGGGCGAACGGCGGTTACTTTTTTGGTTACCTTACCTTTGATGCAGGTAATGGCGGTTTTCTTAAGATTAGGAGTCACGACGGTTTCTTTATTCGAGGCACTAGACGCACTCTGTTGTGCCACAAACGCCTCTGCCTCTTTGAGTAAATCTAAATGTTTATGAACAGGTGAAAAATATCCCGAAGGTCTAGAAGCAGTCCTGGAGGTGCCTGCTCCACAGAAATAGCCCTCAGTAAATCCAAGAGGTGTTGTACCTAAATAAATTGATTCTCCCTCATGCAACGCTGTGATAGGACCACCGGAATCTCCTGAGCAAACGAGGTTATCTGACAATAGTGTCTCATTTGATAAAGCTTCTTTTTGATCCGAATACAGCCAAGGGAAATAAGATGGTGCAACTAATTTCATACTTCCCGTTGGTGATCGAGGAAGTTCACTAGTCCTTTGATTTGGATTATTCCAATCTTTCTTGCAAGGAAGAGTTTCTTCAGGGGCGCAACGACCTCGATACTCGCCATATCCGTGCGCACTTACCTCTGTTTGAGCTGCTACTAGTTCTTTTTCGATATCTACAGTTAGTAATTTTCCATTAGATATTGAAACTAAGTCTTTTTCGAGGACATAAACAATAAAATCATTTAAACCACCCACTTTTGACATTTTGTAGTCGCCTACAAATGTTTTGATTACCCTAACTCTGCCAGTAAAGTCTTTGGCAGATGAATTTGGTCTACCCACCGTGATCTGATCTGGTTCATTTAATATTCGATTACCGTTGCTATCAAATTTGTAAGTAGAGTGTGCAGCAGAAAATACAATTCGTGATGAGTATAAATAACCGGACCAACTGGCCGCATCAAAAGGGCCACCATATATCGGCACCACTCTTGGATTATCAAGATTTATCGGTGCATCTAAGCCAGCATTGGCAGGAGAGATTGAAGGGATAAAAAGTATTGATAAAAGAACAGTTGTTATAAATTTACGTCTCACAACTTGAGGGTATGAGACGTAGGAGATTAGAGCAATACCTTTCTAATGAATCTTATGCCTCTGAAAATATCTCTAGCGCTATAGCACCGGCGTATAACCTAAAAATAACAACGGGGAATCTGCTCTTGCCTCATGGCAAAGGCAGGGGGGTGCGAGCTTCGCTCGAGCCTCACGATAAACGTGTAGGGATTCGCGCCCTTATTGCAGCCGTGCGATCCAATCTTTCTTGAATCTCTTTCAACTTTGTATTAATCGCTGTCTTGATAGAGGAGAGATCAGAGCGCTGCGTTACTGGCAATTTTCTCAGTGCAGCAACAAGTGTTGACTTGTACTTGCTATCTTCTGGAATCAGACCAATCTCAACTAAAGGAGCCGAGGAAATGGAGTTGATTCGATCCGAAGCAATAATCTCCACTACTTCAAACTTGCGGGCAATCATTAGAACTTGAGATATATCTGCTCGAGCCTCTGCAGGAAGTGCCAGAATTTCTGCCTGTACTGCATCGATATTCTTAGCCGTAATACCTGGAATCTCTGCCTTATCAAATGTTTCAACAGATAATTTCTCCACAACGATAGCGTTACTTGAAATCTCACTACGCGCTGATTTCTTCTCTGCCTCACGTCTTTCTTTAGCCGCTTTTGCCGCAGCTAGCTCGACAGCCACTCTTGCAGCCGCAGCTTCCGCAGCCACTCTTGCAGCCGCAGCCACTCTTGCAGCCACAACTTCCGCCTCGTCCACAAAATAGCTATCTATGCACTCTACGATTTTACCACTGCCAGTTGCAAAACTATTTATAACTGAGTTTGTGGTTCCACAATAGACGAAACGATCAACTAAATTGTAACCATCGATCTGAGATACTGAACTAGTACCACTAAATACCAAATAATCTAGTGAAATATAGGAGTATCCAAGAGTTGTAAGAGTACTTGGCACAACGAGGGTTTTTATATAATTATTTACAAAGGCCTGACCATCGACCGTAATCACGCTATCTGGAATACGGTATTCGGTGCTCTCTTTTCCTCCCGGGTATTCACGAAGATTACTTCCGTTTTTCGAGAATAAAACTCCCCCAACACTTTTGAATGAGAGGTTATCGCCCGAGACAGTAAAACTCGTAACTTTGTCTGCATTAAAGAAAGGTGAGGATGCTCCAGAATATGTGTAACTGGCAGGAAATTCTCCGACTGATTCAAGGCTTCTGGCACTTTGGAAAGCATATGAACCGATGGTGGTAAGAGAGCTTGGGAATGTAATACTTCGAATATTTGAGTACTCAAATGCACTACCTGCAATGGTTAGCGTTCCGTTTGGCACCACATAATCTCTTTGCTGGTAATTAGCTGGAAAATTCAACAAATTTTTTCCATCTGCAGAATAAAGTACGTGATCAATTGAAATATAGGAAGAGTTTCCTGTCAAAACATTTATTTCTTGTAAGGAGGAAGCAATGTATGGACAAGATATAAAAGATGCTGGGTCGATATTCGTTGTATAAGTGTTTATCTGTACTACCTCAAGATAAGTTAGACAACTAAATGCACGATTATCTATCTTCAGAATAGTTTTGGGTACATTGTAATTTTGTGAGGGTAATTTACTCGGATAATAGATAATACGATCTTCTGAAATATTCATTAGAACGCCACCGACTGTTTTGAAATTAGTATTTGATGCATCGACAGTTATGGTTTCTAATTTCGGAAGACCATAGAACGCACCGTCCGAGATTGTTGTAACGCTCGCTGGAATAGTTAAAGATTCTATTTGCCAGCCATTCAGGCTCGCATAATCGATGAATACAACACTTGAATCAAGCACTAATGACGGGGCTGAACAGGACCCATGAGTTAGATGGCCCGTAGCGTTTACAGTATATGTATAGCCGCCGTCTCCACAAGTGAAAGTGGTGTCTGTAGCCCATGCAGGATTTACAATTGCTAATTGTGGGAGTGCCAAAATTGTTACTAAGAATATTTTAATGATTCTCTTGAGCATTTATATGAATCTTTCAGTCTCGAAGTAAAGGCAAAACCTCAGATTCGAGACTCCACTGAGTCGTACCCTAAGTTAGCTACACGCCTTGAGCAACTTGAGATTTCTAGGGATTCCATGACCTTTGTCCATGCATTGTTAATAGGATATTTGTGTAGCGGTTAGGTAAATGTCATAAATTACACACAGATAGTGCCCCGAGTGGGGGTCGAACCCACACTGGGAGGATTTTAAGTCCTCTGCCTCTGCCATTGGGCTATCGGGGCCACGTGAAAAAGAGAGTCTACTAGGCGCTAAATGCTCTATTTACCAACTCAAATTGCAGAGAAAATGGCGATTACTAATAAAGTCACCTCATGACCAAACTAATAGTTGTCCAAGGCGAACCAATTGCAACCGTTGTATTTGAGCCAAAGGTTCATCGCGGTGATGTCGTATTAGTTCATGGCTTTACTGGAAGTAAAGAAGATTTTACAGATTGTGGTCCAATGATTGCCGATCATGGTTATCGCGTATTGACTCTAGATAATCGCGGACAACATGAGTCTCCACATAGCAAACGAGAAGATGCATACACAATCAAATCACTTGCACGTGATGCAATTGATATGGCGCAATTACTTGGGATGACAAATCCTCATTTACTCGGTCATTCATTTGGTGGTTTAGTTGCACAGCGCGCAGTTCTTATGGCGCCAAATTATTGGAAGTCACTCACACTGATGTGTACTGGTCCGGCAGGGATTGGTTTTAGAGAAGAAATGCTGAGCCATGAAGTGTTGAGGTCTGTACCCATGGAAAAGATTTGGGATGACTACATGGATACAAATGATTTAGGAAAGCCAACGTATGAGATGAAGAAGAGACGATGGGCAATGAGTGATCCTCGCTCAGTTGCAACTCATATAGATCATCTAATGGATGAACCATCAATTGTGAAAGAGATACATGAGACAGGAATTTCAGCTCATGTTCTCTACGGTGAAAACGATGATGCATGGCCACTGGCATTGCAAGATCAAATGGCTATAGACCTAGAAGCACCATTAGATGTAATCCCTGGTGCTGGGCATTGTCCTAATGAAGATACTCCAGAGTTACTCACTGATGTTCTTATAAAATTTTGGGATAAGAACTAAATAGTATTTAGATACTCCACTTTTCAATCGGCGTAGTAACGCTTTTTCCTGTTGCAATTGATTCATCCATCGCTAGCGAGACCAAATGATCTTGGCACCCTGCTCGCAATGGATATGGTGCGGAAGCATTTCCCGCAATCCAGTCGGCCATTCGCACCATCATCTGAGCAATTGCAATCTCCTCATCCATCATTCGTTGTCCGACAAATGGATTCTTGAAAACTACGGTGCCATCAAATGAAATATGTTCTGTGTCGTGACCATCTAGATTCAGATCATGGCCTGATTGGTATCGCTCAAAGCGAGAGGTTGTGAGGGCAGGACCTTCAGCAAGACGAATGACTTTGTCGTCAACGATTTCGCCCTTGCTACCGCGAATAACGATTCGACGATGGCGTAATTGGTTATGCCACTGATTATCGACGAAGTTATAGATTCCTGATTTTCCACCACCAAAATCAATAAGTGCAATTGTGGTTTTGAAGCTCATGGGGGTTAGATCTTTATTCCATGAATCACGATTGAGCGGATCCACTAGTGGTGCTTCAAATTGTTTGGCAGTAACAGTTGTTGGTTCATAACCAGATTGCATAAAACCGCGCATCATCGAAATTACGTGATAACCATGTGTTGAAGAGACCTCTACGGAAGTAATCTCACCGATTGTCCCTATCTTGGTCACCGCTAAGCGAGCGGCGTGTCCTGGTAAATATAAATATTGTTCAGCAACTTGCACCATATCCGATGAACCAACTGCGGCCCATAAATCACGGAGTCCTTGAACATCTGGTGCTGGTGGAGTTTCACACAGCACGTGTACTCCAGCCTTTACTAATTCAGTTACAACAGATGGGTTTGACGCCCATGAGACTGAACTAATTGCGTAATCAGGTTTTTGATGTGAAAGTAATTCAGAAGTTGAAGAATAAGTAGTGACACCATATTTCTCTTCTAATTGCTTTCGAACATCTGCTTTTCGAGCTACGGCGCCAACGATCTCAAAATGTTCGGGCATCATTTGTGCAATCCGGAAATAGAAACCTGATCGCCAACCTGCCCCGATAATTGCAATCTTTGTCATTATGTATCCCGCCCTACTATTGACCACGCCATTCCATCGAGGATATCGGACTCTGATGCAATAAATTCTTTTGCTCCTGTTGCTTTCATAATTTCAGAGAGAACTAGAGATCCTGCAGCAATTACCTCGACTCGGCCTGGGTGCATATAGCCAAGGGCTGAGCGTTCTTCACGGGTCATCGAGAGAAAACGTTGTGATGCAATGTGGGTTTTTTCTGAACTGATTCGCGATAAATGAATTGAATGACGGTCATATTCGCCAAGGTCAAGGGCGGCGGCTGCAACTGTTGTGGCAGTTCCTGCAACAGCAATAAGTGTTTTTGCTTTGGTGATTGGAACGATGGAGGCCGCAACTTTGATTGCTTCTTGGATATCTCTGCGTGCATCTTCTATCTCTTGTGCACCTGTTGGGTCTTGCGTGAAGTGGCGCTCAGTCATGCGCACGCAACCAATGTTGACGCTCTTTGCAAATTCAACACTTGATTGCCCATAAACAAACTCAGTAGATCCCCCGCCGATATCTACAACAAGAAAGGGTCCATCTTCTTGAGGAAGATCTTGAATTGCGCCAGCAAATGAAAGCGCTGCTTCTTCTTCACCTGAAATAACTTCTGGCTCAATACTTAGGCGCTCTTTGACTCCATCAATGAAGAGGTGGCGATTAGTTGCATCGCGTGTGGCACTGGTTGCACAGAAGCGAATCTTTTGAACACCTTTGCGAGCGATTTCTACTGCAAATAGATCAACGGCTGCAAGTGTGCGAGTGATTGCATCAGGGTGAAATTCTCCGGTTTTATCTACGCCTTGACCAAGTCGGACAATCTCCATTGTACGAAGAACTTCTCGAAAACTATTTCCTTCTATATCTGCAATCAGTAAACGAATTGAATTTGTTCCACAATCAATTGCTGCTACTCGCATGGTTCGTTCTTCCACCATTGAGGCAGCGCTGCTAGTGCTTCATCACCTAATGGGTTTACATCAGGGCCAGCAGAGAGTGAATGCGCAACGAGTGAGTGCAAACATTTGACGCGATCTGGCATTCCACCCGCGGTGATGCCTTCAATCTCAGGAACATCTACTTTGAGTACGGCGCGAGCAGCTAAATAATCTTCGTGGGCTGCGCTATATGCCCCAGATAATTCTGGATCTATTGCAAGGCGCGCATTCATTTCGCCCATCATTCCTGTTGTTTCTAGTGTTGAAATAGCACCGGTGAGCTTTGGGCATGTGGCATAGTAAAAAGTTGGAAATGGTGTGCCATCGGCTAGCCGGGGATTTGTTTCAACAACTGCAGGTTTTCCGCAAGGACAACGGTATGCAATCCCGTGAACATTACGAGGCGTGCGACCTAATTGTCTTTCAATGCAATCTAAATCTTCTTGTGGAACAGGGTTCACTTGCTACCGGTTTCAGTGATTGATGCAATAAGGCGTGTGTACCAAGGTTGATTATCGGGGACATTATCGGCAACAAGAGTGCTTTGCTCTTGGGCGCTTCGTGATGTCGAATCAGTAACCATGTATTGACGCTCCACTGGCAATACATAATGCAGGCGTTCGGGTGCTTGTGACTTTATATATTCAGGATCGCGCCAGAGCTGTAATTCTTTTTCTGCCTCTTGTAGTGCCTTCGTATCTGAACTTACTTGTGCGCGCAATGAATTGATTTGTGCGCGTTGTGTGAAGTAATGCTGAATTGGTGGCGCAATTGTGAGGGCTAAAACAAAGAAGATTGCAGAGAGTGCAAGGGTGCGACCAGAACCGCGGCGACGTGGTGTGAAATTTAGTTTGCCGCGGCGTCTGGCCATTGTGTAATTATCCTTTGAAGCGTGGGAAAGCGTCGCGACCGGCATAGACGGCGCCATCAACCAACTCTTCTTCAATGCGAAGAAGTTGGTTGTATTTAGCTACGCGTTCGCTTCGTGCGGGTGCACCAGTCTTTATCTGACCACAATTAGTTGCAACAGCGAGATCGGCAATAGTCGTATCTTCTGTTTCACCTGAACGGTGGCTAAGCATGCTTCGATAATTAGCACGGTGTGCCATATCAACAGCATCGAGTGTTTCTGTGAGTGTTCCAATTTGATTTACTTTTACAAGAAGTGCATTTGCAGTATCTGATGCGATACCGCGAGCAAGGCGCTCTGGGTTAGTTACAAATAGGTCATCTCCAACTATTTGAACACGTGAACCCAATACCTTCGTCATCTCAGTCCAGCCAGCCCAATCTTCTTCATTGAGTGGGTCTTCAATTGAGACTAGCGGGTATGAATCAACGAGTTCTTTGTAATAAGCAATCATCTGCTCTGAGCTCTTTGAAGAGCCTTCAAATGTGTACTTTCCAGCGTCGTGGAATTCAGTTGCAGCAACATCCATTGCTAATGCAATATCAGAACCTGGCTTGAAGCCAGCGAGTGAAATAGCTTCGATAATAAGGTCGAGTGCTGCACGATTGCTTTCAAGATTTGGAGCAAAACCGCCTTCATCGCCAACACTTGTTGCAAGTCCACGCTTTTTCAGAACTGATTTGAGTGCGTGGTAAATCTCAGCGCCCCATCGCAATGATTCGCGGAATGTTGGTGCACCAATTGGTGCGATCATAAATTCTTGAATATCAACATTGGTATCAGCATGTGCGCCACCGTTGAGAATATTCATCATGGGCACAGGCAAGATATGTGCATTTGGTCCACCGAGATAACGAAAGAGTGAGAGATCTGCAGATTCGGCAGATGCCTTAGCAACAGCCAGTGAGACACCAAGAATTGAGTTTGCGCCAAGGCGTGACTTGTTCTTTGTTCCATCAAGTTCAATCATCTCTGTATCGATGAGTCGTTGATCTTGTGAGTCATAACCAACAATTGCTTGTGCAATTTCTTCATTGACGAATGCAACTGCTTTTTCTACACCTTTGCCGGCATAACGCTTCCCACCATCGCGTAGTTCTGATGCTTCAAAGGCGCCAGTTGATGCTCCACTTGGAACTGCAGCGCGTGCTTGTGTGCCATCTTCTAATTCGATTTCAACTTCAACCGTTGGATTTCCACGGGAGTCAAGAATTTCACGTGCTGCGATTGCTTCGATAATTGCCACTGAGATATCTCCTAAAAAACTTTATCTAATGTGTCTCTGCAATCGTGTCTGCGTTGAAACGGCTGAGTGAGGCAAGTCTACCGTGCTTATGTGGCCTTGCCTTCAGCCTTATTTATACGTGCAATTATTTGATGGGCTTGGCTTCGAAGTGCGCGTTCTGCATCAATTCCATTGCGATTAGCCCAGGCAATTACTTCTAGAAGAGCTTTTCCTACAGAATCTTCGGTGGCGCTGGCTTCAAGGTGTGGCGCATTCGGAAGTGATAATTCCAGTTCATTTTTCTCTGCGCGATAGAGCAATTTTTCAACAAGTGGCAATGCTGGTTGAGCCATCGCAATTCCATCGAGTGCAGAAGTTCGCCCTTTTTCGGCAGCCTTAATTTTCTCCCAATTTTCTAGGACTTCGCCCGAACCTGAAACTTTCGCATCACCAAAAACATGTGGGTGTCGACGAATAAGTTTTTCGGTTATTGATTGCGCAACATCTTCGATGGTAAATGGATCATCAACGCTATCTTGAGCAATACGTGCGTGGAAATAGACCTGAAGCAAGATATCGCCGAGTTCTTCGCGCATTCCTGCACGGTCACCGCTTTCAAGTGAATCAACAAATTCGTAAGACTCTTCAAGTAAATATTTCACGAGTGATTCATGCGTCTGTTCGCCATCCCACGGACAACCGCCAGGAGAGCGCAAGGTATCCATCACTTCAACGAGACGCTGAAGATAGGAAGTGCTCATACTTTTTTACTTATGGAGTATTTGACGTGACGGCATCGCCGGCAGAATCAACAGGGACTACATCGGCACTGATTGGATCCCACTTACCGTAGCGTGGGTTTACTTCAACTTTGAGTTGGGCTGCCTTTGCTGCAACTAAGCGTGTGATTTCGCCACCGAGTAAATCTTCAGTAACTCCTGAAGCGACAATTGCATCGCTGATTTTTCCAGAAACAATCACTGCTTCAAGATAGAGATCTAGATTTGCTGGGGCAATTCCTGCGCCAACGAGTGCTTTAGGAAGTCCAGCTTCTCCACCAACTTGTTCAAGGATTCCGTCGCGACGTGTATCGATTTCAGCCTTTGATGCTTCAACTTTGAAATCTTTTCCAACTTCGCGAATAAGGACAGTGAGAACCTGGAAACGCAATTGTGAAAGATTGAGATCTGCGCCAGTTTGAAGTTCCATCTGCGAAATATCAATTTTTCCGCGCTCTGCAAGAATTGAATCAATGCTTGTCTGAACTACTTCTTGAGTAATCTTTGTATCGCCAATTGTTGCTGCTGCGCCAACTTGTGAGCATCCGCTAAGGAGAAGTGCTGCTGCAATTGCGCTCATGGCAAGGAACTTTTTCACGTGGTGCTCGCTTTCGAAGTGGCGGTCAGTTGGTCGACGGCCTCAATTACCCAGGCCAGAAGAGAAGTATCCACTATCTCCAGACCACTTTGTGACGGGCTCCAAGATTTACTCACAGGAAAGGCAATCATCGCCGTATTCATGGCTGATTTATAGAGCGAACCGGGATACATCCGCGTCAATCGCAACTGACGAGATTCAGCAAGGGTGATGGGTGATAAACGTAGGAATTTTCCAGCCGCTACGACTTCACGCAATCCAACTGATTTTGCGAGAGCTCGAAGTGATGCAACGCCCAGAAGTGCTTGTGCCTCTGTTGGTAATTCGCCAAATCGATCAACTAATTCTGCGCGAATCGCTTCGACATCATCACTATTTCGAACATCAGCTAATCGGCGATAGAGATCGAGGCGCAAACGTTCACCAGGGACGTAATCACTAGAGAGGTGCGCATTGATTGGAAGTTCAACTTTGCATTCATGATGCACTTCTTCTGTTTCAATAATTCCAGTTTTATAATCTTGTACTGCTTCTCCAACCATGCGCATATAAAGATCAAAACCAACATCTGCAATGTGTCCTGATTGTTCGCCACCCAATAAGTTTCCTGCGCCTCGGATCTCTAGATCTTTGAGAGCAACGCGCATTCCAGAACCTAAATCAGTGTTTGCAGCGATTGTTGTGAGTCGCTCATGTGCAACTTCTGAAAGCGGTTGATCTGCTGGGTATAAGAAATATGCATAAGCTCGTTCGCGACCACGGCCGACTCGTCCGCGTAATTGATGTAATTGAGAGAGCCCAAAGTTATCTGCGCGCTCGACAATCAAAGTATTTGCGTTGGCAATATCTAAACCGCTTTCTACAATTGTTGTACAGACCAATACATCAAAGTCACGATTCCAGAATGCAAGGATTACATCTTCAAGTGCACCTTCACTCATCTGACCATGTGCAACTCTGATTCGAGCCTCGGGTACTAACTCTTGAATTTGCGATGCTCTTCGATCAATGGATTCGACTCTGTTGTGAATATAGAAAATTTGACCATCACGCAAAAGTTCGCGATGAATTGCAGCAGTTATTTGTGCATCATCGGCTGGGCCAACGTAAGTGAGGATTGGATGGCGCTCCTCCGGTGGCGTTGTAATCGTGGACATTTCACGAATTCCTGTAATCGCCATCTCTAGTGTTCGAGGAATCGGTGTGGCCGACATAGCTAATACATCGACACTTGTGCGCAATTTCTTCAGTGATTCTTTCTGCTCAACACCAAAGCGTTGTTCTTCATCGACAATGACAAGCCCTAAATCTTTGAATACAACATCGGCAGAGAGGATTCGGTGAGTACCGACGACAACATCGATTCCCCCTTTCTCAAGTTCACTCAATATCTCTTTGCTCTCTTTTGCAGAATTGAAGCGAGATAAGCCACCCACCCTTATCGGAAAGCCTGCATAGCGCTCCGCAAAAGTCTTTGAGTGCTGTTGCACCAGAAGCGTTGTCGGAACTAACACCGCTACTTGTTTACCATCTTGCACTGCTTTGAAGGCGGCGCGAATTGCGATTTCAGTTTTTCCATAGCCAACATCACCACAAATGATTCGATCCATTGGATATGGACGCTCCATATCTGCCTTGACGTCATTGATAGATGAGAGTTGATCTGGAGTTTCAATATATGAAAATGAATCTTCGAGTTCGCGCTGCCATGGCGTATCAGGTGAGAATGCAAAACCTGGTGAACTTGTACGCGCTGCATAAAGTCTGATGAGTTCGCCGGCTATTTGCCGTACGGCTTTGCGAGCTCGCCCCTTTGCTTTCTGCCATTCACCACTGCCAATGCGGTGCACTGTTGGTGATTCCCCACCTACATATTTACTTACCTGCTCGAGTGAATCCGTGGGAACAAATATTCGATCCCCTGGTTGTCCTCGCTTTGCAGATGCGTACTCAATAACTAAATATTCCCGAGTAATGCCAGCGACAGTTCTCTCGAGTAATTCTATATATCTACCAATTCCATGTTGTTCGTGAACAATAAAGTCACCCGCTTTGAGTTCTAGTGGATCAATGCTCTGCTTTCGCTTAGACGGAAGTCTTTCTCCATCCTTGATGCTGCCCTTACTTCCAGTTAGATCGCGCTCCGTCATGATGAAAAGATCTTCACCGCTCATTGCAAAGCCATGTGTGAGTGATGTTGTTGTTAGATGAATTGAACCGCGCGTTGGAATGGCATCTAGTTTTTCAACAATATAGACAGGTAAATCAGCGCCTCTAAAGATTCCTGCGTATCGCTCGACCATTCCATGGCCGTGTGTTGCAAATACAACACAGTTTCCTGCCTCAAGTGCGCTAGATAGCTCTGCAATAGCGCGCTCAATATCTCCTCGTAGTGGATCAATGGGAGTGCAATCAAGAAAGGTTGTGCCCGCATCTAAATCATTTCCAAATGGGTTCAAACTTTGAATCTCAAAACCCGTTTGAGAAATATTTTCAGCAAGGTCTTCCCA
Source organism: Bifidobacterium breve (assembly GCA_945898065.1). Lineage (GTDB taxonomy): Bacteria > Actinomycetota > Actinomycetes > Nanopelagicales > Nanopelagicaceae > Planktophila. The sequence goes on along the minus strand of CAMDHH010000003.1, from coordinate 5,131 downwards.
TGACATATATGTCTGTGATCCATCATGAATTGGAACATTGCCGCCATAAGAGGCATTAGACCAAGAGGCTGCAAGGAATTCATCGTTAGTAGCGATGAGATCTGCCGCTCGTGATTTTATTCTCTCATAATCGATATAAATAACTTGTGTGCCTTTTGGCATTTTTTCAACAAGTGAAGAAGTCTCATCCACTAATAGCGGGATGAGTGATTCCATTCCTTCAGGAGTCATGCCTTCACCAATTTTTACTAATAGCTCTTGAGCTGCTGGGTACTTTTCGGCTATATCTTTTGCCCGTATCTTTATTGAATCCGTAAGCAATAGCTCGCGACATGGAAAAATCTCTACCGCTCCAACTACCGCTTTGAATGTGCGCTGATCAGCGACTTCAAAATAACTAATATCTTCAATTTCATCACCAAAGAAATCGATTCGAATAGGGTGATTACTCAGTGGCAAGAAGAGATCGACAATGCCACCGCGCACTGCGAATTCACCACGGCGTTCTACTAAATCTGTTCGAGAATATGACAGATCTGAAAGATGTCTCACTAATTCTTCTAGTGATCTCTCTTGGCCAATTTCAAGTGATACCAGTTCGCGATCAGTGAGATCTTTGATAATTCGATGAATCATTCCTCGCACAGGGGTAATAACAATGGGATGCGTGCTCATCTTTGTGGCATTTGTTAGGGCATAGAGAGTGCGAACACGTTGTGCAACAGTGTCACTTCGAGGGCTCAATTTTTCGTGAGGCAGAGTTTCCCATGCCGGAAATTCCCAAACATTGGAGTGTAGATCGCGTAGTTCACTTGCCAAATCTTCTGCACTTCGACTCGAGCTAGTAACAAGTAGCACCGGTGCATTCTTTGCGCGGAGTGCAACAAGGAATGGATAGATAGGTGATGGCGCAACAATCGTTGCATTCTCATCGAGTTGATTATTCACATATTGAGATTGGGCAAGGTGTGCGAGTATGCCGCGCATTTTCATTGCTCCTAATCTCGTCATGAAATGACTTAATGCCCCAACTCCGCGGAATGGGAGGGGGCTAAGGTTGGCAATTCTATTGTCGTAGTGAGAAGAGCGCTAAACCTGTCATTATTGAGCCATGGAGAGCATGGGCGATCGCGCAATTACTGGCTCAGTATCGGCATCCGATGATGCCGGACTACGCAGTGATGTTCGCCGCCTCGGAGATTTATTAGGTGAAACTCTCGTTAGACAAGAAGGTCCAGAACTTTTAGCACTTGTTGAAGCAGTACGAAAAGCGGTTCGTGAGGGTGGTGGTGCAGATTTATTAGCATCGTTATCCGTTGAAGATTCCGTTCAACTGGTACGTGCGTTTAGTACATATTTTCATTTAGCAAATGTTGCAGAACAAGTTCACCGCTCACGCGTTTTAGCTGATGCGCGCTCTGAGGGTGGCTCATGGCTAACACGCGCAGTCAACAAAATTATTTCAGCGCAACAAGAGCAAACACCTGGGCATGAATTAACTCGCAGCGATATTGAGCAATGGGTTGGCGAACTTATGGTTCGTCCAGTATTTACTGCCCACCCAACAGAGGCAGCGCGTCGTTCAATTCTCAATAAATTAGGACGAGTTGCAGATCTTCTTGATCAAGGAAAAGATCCAAATCAAAGCGACCGCCTTGCAGAAACTATTGATCTTTTGTGGCAGACGGATGAACTTCGCTTAGATCGCCCAGAGCCACTCGATGAAGCGATGAATGCTCTCTATTACTTAGATGACTTGTTCCGCCAGACTGTTCCAGAAGTTCTCAATGACTTTGCGCGTGAGATGAAACGATTAGATATTGAAATTCCGGTAACCGCTCGCCCACTCTCATTTGGTAGCTGGATCGGTGGAGATCGCGATGGAAATCCAAATGTGACCGCGCAAGTAACTCGCGATGCAATGGTGCTACAAGTTGGTCATGCTATCCGCGTAACAATTGCTGCAATGGATCAGTTACGCCAGATGCTCTCAGTTTCAACAAAGATTGTCGGAGCAACTCCTGAACTCATCGCTTCCGTTGCAGAAGATCTCAAACATATTCCAGAATTTGAATCACGTTTCAAGCGCCTCAATATTGAAGAGCCATATCGTTTGAAAGCAACTGCGATTGTGCATCGCTTAGCAATGACTCGTGATCGACATGCACAAGGTGCCCCTCACATTCCACATCGTGACTACAACGATATGAATGAACTACTTGCTGACCTGACATTGATGCGCGATTCATTATTTGCCCACAAAGGCGAAATGATTGCTACAGGTCTTCTAGAGCGCACAATCCGCACTGTTGCAGCCTTCGGCCTGACTCATGCAACGATGGATATTCGCGAACATTCCGATGCGCATCACCACTTACTTACTCAAGCACTCGGCGATGATGGATATTCAAAGCGCTCACATGAAGAACGCTTCGAAATTCTTACTGAGGTACTTCAAAAAGGCGCTTCTCTCAAGGTGAACTCTCTTGATGAAAACGCTCAAAAAACTTTCGATACCTTTGCAGCCATTGCAGACCTCATAGATACCTTTGGTACCCAAGCAATCGAGACATACATAGTTTCGATGACCAAGGGCGCCGATGACCTTGTTGCAGCAGTTGTCATCGCTCAACAAGCAGGCCTTGTCGATATCGCAGGGAAGAAAGCGACTATTGGCTTTGCACCACTTCTTGAAACAGTTGCAGAGCTCCGCTCATCAGGTGAAATTCTAGAAAAACTACTCTCTAATCCAACATATCGCGCGGTCGTAGCACTTCGCGGAGATCTACAAGAAGTAATGCTTGGCTACAGCGATTCCAACAAGGATGCAGGAATTGCAACAAGTCAATGGGAAATTCATAGAGCGCAACGAAAACTGCGCGATGTTGCAATGAAATACGGAGTAACACTTCGTTTATTCCATGGTCGCGGTGGCTCTGTTGGTCGCGGTGGCGGCCCAACATATGAAGCGCTCATCGCACTTCCTTGGGGCTCCGTTGATGGTCAAATAAAAATGACTGAACAAGGCGAAGTAATTAGTGATAAATATTCACTTCCAGCTCTTGCTCGCGAGAATGTTGAACTCACACTTGCTGCTGCCCTTGAGGCAACGGTATTGAATCGCGCACCACGACAAGCACCGCAAGATTTAGCTCAGTGGAATGATTGCATGCAACTCATTAGCGATAGTTCTTTCAAGCAATATCGCTCACTCGTTGAGCATCCAGACTTGCCTGCATATTTCTACGCATCTACTCCTGTTGAACAATTAGGAAATCTTTTCTTAGGTTCGCGTCCATCACGCAGACCAGATGCAACGAGTGGCCTTGGAAGTTTGCGTGCGATTCCATGGGTATTTGGATGGACTCAATCACGTCAGATTGTTCCTGGTTGGTTTGGAGTTGGAACTGGTCTCAAAGCTGCTCGCGAAGCAGGTAATAGCGAAGTTCTTATAACAATGCTCAAGGAGTGGCACTTCTTCAATACATTTATTAGCAATGTTGAGATGACACTTGCAAAGACTGACCTAGCCCTTGCTAAGCGTTATGTTGAAACACTCGTTCCTAAAGAGCTTCATCATTTCCTTACAATTATCGAAGAGGAATTCGCACTCACTGTCTCTGAAATTTTGCTTCTGACAAAGAAGACATCATTACTTGGCGATCAACCAATCCTGGCGCGAACACTGCAGGTACGTGATGCTTACTTGTCACCAATACATTTATTGCAAATCAATTTGCTCAAGCGAGTGCGTGATGCTGGGGGAACCCCTGAGTCAGTACTGAATCGAGCCCTATTACTTACTATCAATGGTGTTGCAGCAGGCCTTAGAAATACAGGTTGATTTTAGCTATTGAATTTAGTCTGAGTCTTCTCTAAACCTTCATTGATGAGAAACTCGACAACATCTGCACCGCGATCTAGGAACTCCCCTAAATCTTTCTTCTCTTCTTTACTAAATTGCTTGAGTACAAAGTCAGCAGGATCTTGCTGACCCATGGGGCGTCCAATACCTAAACGAACTCTGTAATATTCCGCTGTTCCAAATGAGGAAGTCAGAGATTTCAAACCATTATGACCATTGTCGCCACCAGCGAGTTTGCTTCGAATTGCTGCAAAGCCAATATCTAATTCATCGTGGAGAATAATAATTTTGGCAGGTTCAACAGAATAAAAAGATGCAAGTGCCTTTATTGGCCCGCCACTTTCATTCATATAACTCTTTGACTTCGCAAGAATTATTGAATGCGCGTCAATGCCAACGCCTAATTTGTAGGCAGCAACATCGGTACGTGATTTATGAGATGAAAATTTGATGCTATGGCGCTTTGCAAGTTCTTCAACAACCATCTGCCCGACATTGTGTCGAGTAGCGACATATTGATCCCCGGGATTACCGAGTCCTACAACTAACCACGTCATGGCTTAAGAGTAAGTGTTACGCGTCCTTCTTCTCTGCATCTGTAGCAGGAGCGGCTGCATCTGCATCTGCAGCAGGAGCAACAACAGCAACTTCTTCAACTGCAGTTGAACGCTCAGAGAGGTGAACAACAATCATCTTTGGATCAGAGATAAGAACTACGCCAGCAGGAAGTTTTACATCCGCTGCATAGAGTGAGAGACCGGCAGCAAGACCTGTGAGGTCGAGTTCAAAGAAGCTTGGAATCGCTGTTGCTTCTGTCTCAACTTCAATTGTGTGGTGGACGTGCTCAAGGATTCCATCGCGATCGTGCTCTCCAAAAGTATGAACTGGAACAGCAACAGTAACTTTTTCACCACGGCGAACAATGACAAGGTCGATGTGATCGATTGTAAGTTTGATTGGGTGGCGAACAATTGACTTAGGAAGTGTGAGTTCAGTCTTTCCATCTACAACAATGTCGAGCAAAACGTTTGATGTCTTGAGTGCAACGCCGAGTTCGCGTGCAGGAAGATTGATATGTGATGGCTTCTCACCATGACCGTAGATAACAGCAGGAACTTGGCCTTCGCGACGTGCGCGACGTGATGCACCCTTACCAAATTCGGTACGACGTACACCGTTGATTGAAATCTCAGCCATTTTTTATTCTCCTGTTGTTGTAGTGAAGTCCCAGCAGGAGTTGAACCCACACCGTCGATTACGGATGAA